>NZ_JBIURV010000015.1:0-205707 GCF_044741025.1 Streptomyces sp. NPDC088246 | reverse complement strand
TCTCAGCACTCATGACAGACAAGGCAATGAAGACGTACACCCCGCAGAACGACCCGCAAGGAATGACACCCCACTCCTGAGAAGCACGCTCCCGTCCCCCTGACCGTCGCGGCTGAGATCGCCTCGCGCGCCAGCGCGGCAGGTCAGATGCGCGGCCGCGTCCAGTGAGACAGGAATCGTAGGTGTGCGCCGGCCGCCCCGCGCGCTTTGAAATCTGTGAGTATCGCAACCCATTTCCTCAGGTAGGCATGCTGCTCTGTGAGGTGCGATAGCTGTGAGAGCAGCCGTCGGCCAGGGCCTGCTGTCCTCTGACAAGTGATCTTGGCCGTTTGCCAGGAGATTTTGACGACCAGCAGTTCCCTGCCACCTGATCTTGACCGATGGTCCTCTGTGAGCCAGGTGTCGTTTTGGTCGGACATCCCGGTGGGCCCCTTCCCGGCCTGAGATGATCAGCGGGACCGTACGAATGAACGCAGAGGTGGGGAACATGGTCGGCCTGGTGCTGCTCGGCGTCTTGGTGCTCGCCGTCGGCGGGTGTGCGTGTGTGGTGTGGGCGGAGCGCGGCGGGCCCCGCTGGGTCCGCGGCGTGGCGACCGTGACGCTCGCCGCGAGCGAGCTGGTGCGTCGCTCCGAGAAGAACCGGCGCCGGAGTCTGAACCGGACCACCAGCGACGGCGAGTAGGAACGGACGAAGCGGCCTGAACCGGGCGGTCAAAGTCGCCTGGCAATCGGTCAAGATCACTTGTCAGAGGTCACCTGCGGCTGCTGCATGGTGCTGCTGATCGTCGTGGTGGTGGCTGGGATGGTGGTTCGTGGTGCAGCGCAGCATTTGCACGACCCGGCCGGAACAAGGGTGCTGCTGCTCCGCAAGATGACCGCGCCGCAGCCCCCTACCTGATCGGCCTCCGCGACACGGCCGCATTGCTGGCCGGATTCGCCCTCGCCGCCTGCCGCAGGACCGCGTGGGTGGTGTGGTCAGCCGAGGAAGGACAGCCGGACTTGGCGTTCGGGGCTTTCCCGGCTGGAGTTCACCAGTACAACGGACTGCGAGGCCCCCAGTTCCAGCTCACCATTGACTACGGGCAGCGTGGCGTGTGGTGGTACCAGTGCCGGGAGCACGTGGTCACTGCCGTGGCCTGGACGACCGTGGCGGGCTCGCCAACGGTCGTCCGCGGGAAGAATTTCGCGGAGGGCTGCCAACAGGTCATCGTCACTGCCCGCGCCGGTCTCGATGATGGCCAGGCCGGATGTCGCGTGGGGGGTGAAAACGTTCAGCAGTCCGTTTCGCCCATGAGCGACCTCCCGGAGGAACGCGGAGCATGCGTTCGTCAGGTCGTGCATGGTCTCAGTGGCGCCGGTTGCAATGTTGATGGTGCGGGTGGTGAAGGTGCCGGTCATGATTCACCGGTACCCATCACAGAACAAAAGCACTAAGGGCCGGATGGGTTGTTCCTCCGGGACTCCGCCGGTAGGGGCACGTGCTCCCGTACCTGGACAGGCCCATCGCACCGTCTCATCCGAATACCGCAAGCCAGCCCTGGACTGCGGCTTCCTCGCTCTCCCGGCCCCACACGCATCCCTTGCCGTCCAGCGCCTCGGGGGCCTCCCCCTGAGTGGTGGACACGCTGATACTGGATCTGCTTGATCCGGAGGAAGCGAGAAGACCACCGATGGCGATGAAGGACTACTCGGACGAGTTCAAGGCCGATGCCGTGGCCCTGTACGAGTCCACACCCGGGGCGATCTACAAGAGCATCGCTGCTGACCTGGGCGTCAACCGGGCGACTCTGCGTGAGTGGGTGCTGCGGGACCGCGAACGCCGTGGCATCACCGCGGCGATTGCGAAGCCGGGCGCCCGGCCTCGGAAGGCGGTGCCATCCGCTGATCCGGACGAGCGGGTGCGGCAGTTGGAGGCCCGGGTGGCCGAGCTCGAGGCGAGTGAGCGCAAGCTCGCCACCGAGCGGGACATCCTCCGCAAGGCGGCCAAGTATTTCGCCGGAGAGACGAACTGGTGAGGAGCCGCTTCCAGTTCGTTGACGACCACCGGAACACCTACGAGGTGAAGCGGCTCTGCCAAGTCCTGGACGTGAACCGGTCCAGCTACTGGATCGCGCCCTTCTCGTTCTTGGGCGCGGCGTCGTACTCGGCCACGATCCGCAGCTTGTACTCCGGGCTGAAAGTGCGGCGCTTCGGCCGGGGAGCCGGGTCGGACCCGGCGGGCTTGGTGCTGGTCATGAGGGGGTGGTTCTCCTGTCGCGCCCTCTCAGGCTAACCCGCCGAAGCGGAACGTCTCACCCAAGGCTGACAGAGAGGGTTCCTGGTGTCGGACGATGCCTCGTTCATCACTGGCCGGACCATCCAGGCCGACGGCGGCTGGTTCTGACCAGGAAGGGCACCGTGGGCGAGACGGCCGCACAGCCTTGGTGCGCCGTCTGCTGATTCTGGGACTGGAAGTCTCCCACCCTGCACTGGAAAACACCTGGTCGCAGCGGCCAGAGTCCGTCGAACAGGCGTACAGTTAAAAGACCGGAAGTACTTCGCACACCGGCTCCCACGCGGGTGTCATTTCCGGCGATCACGAAAAACCGGGCTGCCGACGGACAGCCCGGGGGCAGGTCCACACCATGGCCACCCTCCTTGACCGGACCGCGCCCCGCGCCCCCGCATCAGAGTTCCCGGCACGCTTGTCCCTCACCCCGAAGAGCACCCTCGTCGGCCAGCTGGACGGGGCCTGGTGGCCCCGTTCCCGCGACCTGGACGTGGAGCTTCCACCGCTGGTGGCCGCACTCGACGAGGTCTGGGGACGCATCACACGCGTCACCGTGAACCCCACCCACTGGCCCGTCATCCCGCACAAGGTGCCCGTCTCCGGGCACACCGTCCATGTGGGCTGGTTCACCGAACAGCACCCCGACAAACTGATCCTGCTTTCCCTCACCCTCGGCCGCTGGGACCTGCTCGTGATCCCGCCCGAGACCGAGCCCGCCGCCACGGCCCGTCTCATGGCCGCTGCCGCGATCCCCGGAAGCGTTCTCACCGCCGACATGCTGATGGCCAACGAAGCCGATATCAGCAGCGGCATACGGGACGCCCGAAGCCGCGAGGACACCTGGGAAACCGAAGGCGGAGCATGCATGGCGCCCTTCGGGCACCCGATCGGGCAACGGGCCCTCCCCGCACCCGGGAACACGTGGCGGTGAGAAGCATGGCGCCCCTCATCTCATCGCGGCGGTGATCGTCATGACCGCCATCGGAATGCACCAGATGCACCTCCTCAACAGACAGCACGACGCGCGCATCGCCGCCTATCACTTCAGCGACGCCCTGCCCGGCGTCCGCCGACGCAGCCGCAAGCACCACCCGCGGGCACACGGAGACCCCTGCCGATGACCCAGACCCTCCTCTGACCGGGGGCAGTGGGTGGGACGCCACAGGCGTCCCACCCACCGACGTGTCGCCCGCCCCCGACGAAAGGACACCTGCCTTGGACCCTCACGAGACACAGACACCGCGGGCAGCCGGACACGCAGAAGTCCGTATCGTCGCCGCCTCGCCCCAGGCCGCCCGCGCGGTCGCCGAAATACTGCGCCACTGCTTCGACGCCACCGAACAGCGCAGCTACCCCACCCCCGCCGGCGCCACCCGGCTCCACCTCACCGTCGACACCGAAGCCGCCGTCGGCCCCGCCCGCTCCCGGCTGGCCACCAGCAGGCCCCCCACCGGCACCGGCGCCCACGCCGATGAGACCTGACGGACCGGGGCACACACCACGCACGAAAGGACGCGGCCATGGCCACACTTCGCGAGCGGAAGACCTACCGCCAGCAGATCCTCAACGACCTGTACGAAGCCACCGAAGGCAACCGCCTCCTCGGCATCACCGGGGCGAAACTCGGACACGACCTCCACATCCCGGAACAGGACTTGGCCGCCGCCTGCACCTACCTCGCCGGCGAGGGCCTGATCACCGTCGACTGGGAGCCCGGCAACACACCCGCAATGGTCTCAATGACCCACCAGGGAATCCGGCTCATGGAGACCGAGGAAGAAAATCGCGGCTGAACCAGCCTCTCGAGCATCCGCGCCACCTGGGATGGAACGAGCAGCGTGGAGGCGTGGAGGACACTTCCAGGGTCTTCGGGTTCTCGCGGGCGAAGGGCTACGACCTGATTCGTCGCAGGGAGTTGCCGTGCCGCGTGCTGCGCATCGGCCGTGGGACACGCGTCGTCACCGCGTCGATGCTCCGCGTGCTCGAAAGCGGAGAGCCGGAGTACAACAGCGTCCACGCGGAATGCGGCACGCCGTCGCATAACACCATTCCAACAGCTTTTTGAAGGGGCCTGACATGTCGGTCTTGAGCTCTACAGGCGCCAGGAACGTCTGCCAGCCTCTTGGCCGAAGTGGCGCAGTCGAGGCAGGGCCGCTCATGCTGTTCAACGACAAGGTGCGCATCAAGGGGAAGACCACTCCGGGGCTATTCATCAGCGTCAACGGCTTCAGCGCCGGCGCCAATGCAGCCTTCCAAGAGGGCACCGCGTTCCTCACCATCGAAGGCAGGGCGCCCTGTTCCCCGCTCTCCGAGTCGGTCCGTGACGGTCGACGCCCAGTAGCCCGCCGCGCGCAAAACCCCGCCGGAGCAGGCGGATTCCAGGGGTTGTTGCAACACGTGGTTGGTTGATCAGGCCGCGAGCAGTTTATGCAGGCGCTCGGCTGGGGTTTCCCAGTCGAGCGTTTTGCGTGGGCGGCTGTTGAGTTCGGCAGCAACGGCGGCCAACTGCTCGGGCTCGTGGACGGACAGGTCGGTTCCCTTGGGGAAGTACTGTCGTGGCAGGGCGTTGACGCTTCTATGTCAAGCGGCGAACTGATGTTGAGTGATGTGGTGCTGCCAGGAAGCTCGGTCTTTGGTCATGGCTCGGTGGATGACGTCGATCAGATGGCGTTTGAGGATGCGTCGGGCTCCGCGGGCTCCCTTGGTTGGCTCGCGGCGGGCCAGGAGTGCTCGTGCGCCCGGGTGGAATCGCTGTTGGACGATGGACGTCGTGTAGAGCACGCTGTTGAGCCGCCGGTTGCCGCCTCGGTGCAGTCGGTAGCGTTCCTTGTCCGAGGAGTAGACCGGGATCGGTGCAGTTCCGGTATAGCGGGCGAGCTTTGCTGAGCTTGTGAAGCGGGTGATGTCGCCGATCTCGGCGAGGAGGACCGCCGCAGAGACGTGGCTGATCCCTGTGATCTCCAGCAGCGCGGGTGCCAGCGGGGTGACCAGTTCCCGGATCGTGGTTTCGAGTCCGCGGACACGTTTGTTCAGCTCGTCCATCTCCGTGATCATCTCGATCAGCACCCGGTGGACGTGGGCACTCATTTCCGTGGTGTCCAGCAGCGCTGTCAGCGAGGTCATGCCAGGCCGACGGGTGAGGTCGCCCGGGGTGTGGTCGAGCCAGAGGCGCGTGTATGCCTTGATCTGGTTGATCACCATGGTGCGGCGTCGGACGAGGTCGGCCCGTGAGTCGACCAGAACGCGCAGCTCGCGCACGCGGTCATCAATGCGGTGACGGTCCAGGCCGGGTGTGGCGATCGCAGCGTGGGCGACCGCGAGTGCGTCGACGGGGTCGGACTTCGAGCCGGTGGCGGCGTGCCGTTTACGGTGTGCGGCCATCAGACGGGTAGGGACCCAGATCACCTCGTGGCCGGCCAGCAGCAGGCCGTCGGCCAGACGGCGGGCGAAGCCACGGCCGTCCTCAATGGCCCAGGCGACGGGGGCGTCGTCGGCGATCGTGCGGATCCATTTGAGTAGGACGCCGATCAGGTTCGCGTCGTTCTTGACGGTCAACGGCCTGGTCAGCCGCCTGCCGTCAGTGTCGACGGCCACTGCGACGTGGACGTGCTTGTGCGGGTCGATCCCCACTGTCACCATCGAGTTGACCTCTTGTCTGCTGTCGCGGATGACGGGACAGACGCGAGGGCCCTGGCCAGGGGACAAACCTATTGCGAGTTGACGGCTCAGCAGGCTTCTATCAAGTCACTCCTGGCCAGGGCTCTCGCCCTGTGGACCGCCGTGGACATCTCAACGGAAAGCCTTTCCTCACGTGTTCTCCGAGTCACCCGACGGTGCCGCCGAACCTCTCCCGTCGAAGAAGCCCGGCCCGCCAAGGCTGCACCAATTGGTGTTCTCGTTCGATCCGCGCTGCCAGGGGCTGGCTGGGTCGCAGAAGTAGACCGGAATGTCCGTGGCGACAGTGAAGGCGTGATGGGCAGCCACCTCGGATCCTTGATCCCAGGTCAGGGACTTGGTCAGGTGTCGCGGCAGGGCCTGGACGGTGGTCTGCAAGGCCATGCTGACGTCTTCGGCGCCACGGCCCTGGGGCAGATGGACGAGCATGACGTAACGGGTGGCCCGCTCAACCGGGGTGCCGGTGGCGGAGGCGCCGTCCCTGCCGATGATCAGGTCGCCTTCCCAGTGACCGGGCACTGCCCGGTCGTCCGCTTCGGCGGGCCGCTCGCTGATCATGACCATGGGGTGGGAGAAGCGCGGCTGCCGGGCAGCGGCCCGGCGGTGCGGCTTCCGCCGGGCCCGGCCCGTGCGCAGAGCTCTGGCCAGCTCCCGGCGCAGTTCCCCGCGGCCCTGGACGTAGAGGGCCTGATAGATCGTCTCGTGGACCACGTGCATCTCCGGCCGGTCGGGGAACCGTCTGCGAAGAGCGTGACAGATCTGTTCCGGGCTCCACTGCATGGTCAGGTGGGCCTGGATGAAGTCCCGCAGTTCGGTGTCCTGGCCGATCTTGCTGGGCTTGGGCCGGGGCCGGCGGGCACCGGCCCGGCGCTGGGCGGCGTGGGGACGGTAGGCCCATGCGGGTGCGGTCGCCGCGCAGAGGCATGCCGTTGCGGCGTATTTCACGGCTGATCGTGGACGGGCTGCGGCCCAGCTCGGCGGCGATCGCGCGGACGGACGCCTTCTCCCGCAGCCGGTCGGCCATGTGGAGACGCTCGTCTTCCCGCAGGTACCGCGTCGGCGAAGGCTCGGGCTCCTGCTCCGCAAGAGCAGGAGCCCGCCGCCGCTTCGGGTCGGTCCGGCCGTTTCGCCATTCGCGGCCGGTCCGTTCATGGACGCCGACGCGTCGGCTTGCCTCTCGGTTGGTCAGCCCCATCTGCACGAGCCGGAAGTATTCCTCCCGCTCGGCCTGGAGCTTCACAGGCCCCTGAGCCTTGCGAACCTTGCGGATCTCGAAATCCATCGCCCCCCATGAGCTGGGGAGTTGCGACGATCACTAGAACCGAAGCAGCCGACGGGGGCTTCTCACCTGCCTCGCGCTCTCACGTGCCTCTCACGTGCCTCTCACCAACGGGGTAGACGCGACTGCACCAGAGGACCCTGACCTGCGCGAATCGCCCCGGCGTGGACCACCTGGACCACGCAAGACGCCATCTACAACCTGTGCCAGGTGGGACCGTCACGGCCCAGGGCGGGCAGCAGTGGCCGGACGCAGTTCCTTCGGAGGGACGGGTACGCACAGGGTGGAGGTCTTGGAGCCGAGATCACCCCTGGGATGCCAGCTGAGCGCCCGCTACAGTCACTCAGCGTGCCTGCGACAGCGCCAAGTTTCGTCTCCCGCCGTCCGTCACGGCGGCCCTCCCTGGGGAGAATCTGGGGAGGATCAGCGCTGCTGGGGAGCGTCTGGGGAGGATCGACTACATAAGACGGCACGCCCCTGAAAGACCCTGAAAGATTCAACTGCACTGGTCAGAGGCGACTGAAGCTGCATCGCTCCAGGTCAGCGCGACGTGGTAGACAACTTCATGACGAAGTCCACCGGTTCGGACCTGGTTGCCGTTGGGATTACTCACGCCGACCCCTGACTCGGGCACGCAACCTCGATGCACCCATCAACCGCTTCAGCTCCCGTCGATCAGGGCGGCACAGGCGTCGCCCACGGCGACAGCCGTATTCACCGCCGAATCCGCCCCGGCCACCCCTCGCCGAACGTCTTGGCGCTGCGGTGATCGCGCTGCGCGGCGTCCACCCGGGCTGGCTCGCAACCGACACCGAATCTCATTTCGCCCAGGATCCGGTCCATACCCGGACCAGGCCGGGCTCGAAGACCACCGAGGAACGCTTTTTCGCTGGTCAACGTGTACCACCAGGAGACGAAGAATCTGCCGGGATGGCACCACGGCCGGTCCGCACAGCGAACGCCGCTTCGCAATCCCTCCCGCCGCAAGCAAGTGGCTGGAATGTCCCCATACACCACGTGCTGACGAGGCCGGTGTATGCATAGGCACCGACGTCCGGCCACAACCGAACGCATCCTGATTCGGACCTGGTCGCGCCCATCACGTTCTCGCACGTGCCCTTCGCTGCCGCAAGGCCGATACTGCCGACAGGAGCAGGTCAGCCGAGACCCGCCCGACCATCCAGCCAAGCTGACGGCCCGTCACCAAAGTCAGCATTAAGTCAGCATCAGTACCGCCAGAACCCGCTCACGACCGCCAGGGACAGCCAAGATCACGATGTACCCATACCCACTCTGAACAGCGAAAACGCAGGACAACAACTCACCTGCTACCCTGCCTGGGAGATACCTATGAGGATGCTCATCAACGTTCCCGAAACCGTTGTCGCGGACGCGCTGCGCGGTATCGCCGCCGCTCACCCCGAGCTGAACGTGGATGTCGAGAATCGTGTCGTCGTACGGCGTGACGCGCCCGTGGCCGGGAAGGTGGCGCTCGTCTCCGGGGGCGGGTCCGGGCACGAGCCGTTGCATGCGGGATTCGTCGGGCCCGGGATGCTGTCCGCGGCCTGCCCGGGAGAGGTGTTCACCTCGCCGGTGCCGGATCAGATGGTGCGGGCCGCCGCCGCGGTCGACAGTGGGGCGGGGGTGTTGTTCGTCGTCAAGAACTACACCGGTGACGTGCTGAATTTCGAGATGGCCGCCGAGCTCGCCGAGGACGACGGCGTGCAGGTCACCCAGGTGCTCGTCAATGACGACGTGGCGGTGACCGACAGTCTGTTCACCGCGGGGCGGCGGGGCACGGGCGCGACCCTGTTCGTCGAGAAGATCGCTGGGGCAGCGGCCGAGGAAGGTGCGCCGCTGGAGCGGGTGGAGGCCATTGCCCGGCGGGTGAACGAGGCATCGCGGAGTTTCGGGGTGGCACTCAGCGCCGTCACCACGCCCGCCAAGGGGTCCCCCACATTCGATCTGCCCCCGGGCGAGCTGGAGCTGGGGATCGGCATTCATGGCGAGCCGGGTCGGGAGCGGCGTCCGATGATGACGTCGCGGGAGATCGCGGACTTCGCGGTGGACGCGGTCCTGGAGGACCTGTCGCCGCGTGGACCCGTGATCGTGCTGGTCAACGGGATGGGTGCGACGCCGCTGCTGGAGCTGTACGGGTTCAATGCCGAGGTGCAGCGAGTGCTGTCCGAGCGGGGTGTGGTGGCGGCTCGTACGCTCGTGGGGAACTATGTGACCTCGCTCGACATGGCGGGCTGCTCGGTGACGCTCTGCCAGGTGGACGAGGAGCTGCTGCGCCTCTGGGACGCGCCGGTGGAGACGCCTGCGCTGCGCTGGGGCCGTTGACCCGCCCGACAAGGAGATCATGTGCTGGACGCCGACTTCTTCCACCACTGGATGACCGCGGCCGCGGCTTCCGTGGACCGCGAGGCGAACCACCTCACCGAGCTCGACTCGGCGATCGGTGACGCCGATCATGGCAGCAATCTGCAGCGCGGATTCGCCGCGGTGAGGGTGGCCCTGGACAAGGAGCCGCCGCCGACTCCGGGGGCCGTGCTGATGCTCGCCGGGCGACAGCTGATCGCAACGGTCGGCGGGGCTTCGGGCCCGTTGTACGGAACGCTGTTGCGACGTACCGGTAAGGCTCTGGGCGACGCGCCCCGGGTGGCACGGCAGCAGTTGGCGCAGGCGCTCGGAGTGGGCGTCACGGCCGTGGCCCAGATGGGCGGGGCCCAGGCCGGGGACAAGACGATGCTCGATGCGCTGCTGCCGGCCGCCGAGGCGCTCGGTACCTCGTTCGGCGCCGCCCAGGAGGCGGCGGAGGCAGGGGCGCTGGCGACGGTACCGATGCTGGCCCGCAAGGGCAGGGCGAGCTATCTGGGTGAGCGCAGCATCGGACATCAGGATCCGGGCGCGACGTCCTCCGCCCTGCTGATCGCCGCACTGGCCGAGACCGATGGTGCGAGTGGCGGTGACGCGTGAGCGGCGGGAAGCAGGTCGGGATCGTGCTGGTCTCGCACAGTGGCCCGGTGGCCGAGTCCGTCGCCGAGCTGGCCAGGGGGCTCGCGGCAGGTGGTGCGACGGCTCCGGTGGCCGCCGCCGGTGGCACGCCCGCGGGTGGTCTCGGGACCAGCGCCGAGCTGATCGCCGAGGCGGCCAGGTCGGTGGACGGCGGAGCGGGGGTGGCGATACTGGTCGACCTGGGCAGCGCGGTGCTCACGGTCAAGACGATGCTGGCCGAGGAGGACGAACTGCCGGACGGCTCACGGCTGGTGGACGCGCCGTTCCTGGAGGGCGCGGTGGCTGCCGTGGTCACCGCGTCGGCGGGCGGCGACATCGCAGCGGTGGAGGCTGCGGCGTCGGAGGCCCACGGGTACCACAAGGTGTAGGCAGACGGGTTCCGCGGTCGTGAGGCCGCCCCGCACCTGTGTCCATGGGTGGTGCGGGGCGGCCCGGTGCCTGTCCGGCTGTGATCGCCGGACAGGCACGTGGTCTGTCAGGCCGCCGACGCGGCCCCGGCTGCCCCGATCCTGATCTGCACCTTCTGTGTCGTTCCGTTGACCGTCACAGCGAGCGTGATCGTGCCCGGTCGGAGCGCGGTGAGGGTGCCGGTGGACGGGTCGAGGACCGCCGTGTGGCGGTGACGGGCGTCGTCCCGGTCGCCGATGTGGACGTTCGGGGACCCGGTCCAGTCCGCGGCCAGCGGGAAGCCGACCGGGACACTGCGGGTGCCCTGGGTGACGGTCGCCGTGACTCTCGTACTGCTTCCGGTGCCGAGGACCGGGGGGGCTTCGATTGCCAGGGCGTCGACATGCACTCGGGTCTGTACGGAGACCCAGTCGGGCCCGCCCTGCCACGGCCGCTGCCGCGCTGCGGCCTGTTCACCGGACGTGATGTGGTCGGCACCGACCAGCGACCAGCCGGTGAAGCCGCCCTCGCCCGCCGGTCCGGCCGGTGCCTTGCCGGAGTTGCCGTTGATCAGATACGGCACTCCGTCGACGTGCGAGGCGTGGAAGACCCCGACATGGCTGCCGATGAAGGCCGCGCCCTTGCCCGTCGTACGGCGGAAGTCGGCGAGCCACTGTTCGACCAGGGCCGCCTCCTTGCGGTCCCCGAGCTGGCTGCCCTTCTGTACGGTCGGGTCGCGCGGCGGCACGTGCTCGATCAGCATGACCGAGTCCACGGTCCGGTCCTTCGCCGCCGCGTCCAGCTGGGCGCGGAGCTGCTTGATCTGGGCGAAGCCTCCGCCGCGCAGGCTGAGGCTGGATGTGTCGAGCGTGACGAAGCGGGTGCCCCTGTGGTCGAACGTCCGCTGGGCGGGCCCGAATTCGGTGACGAAATTGTCGATCCTGCCGCCCATCACTTCGTGATTGCCCGGTACGTAGTACCAGGGCAGCGAGTCACCGAGTTCCTCGGTGAGGATCCGGTGGGCGAAGGCCAGGTCGGCGGGCGATCCCTCGTCGACGAGGTCGCCGTTGATCACGAGGAAGTCCGGGTCGGCTGCCTTGATCTCGCGCAGGGTGCGCCGCGCCTGGGTGACGATTGCGCTGTCCGGGTCACGGGCGACGAACTGGGCGTCCGACATCACCGCGAACCGCCAGTCCCTGCGCTCGGTCACGGCTGCCGGGTCGATCAACGGATCGGCGGAAGCCACCTGTTCGGGAAGGTCGACGGTTGGCGGCACCTGCGCGGTGAGCTCGTCGATGACGATCTCACCCGTGTACTGCTTGGCGGCCGCGGTCTCCGCGAGGTAGAAGCGGGACACGGAGAGCGGCATGGCAGCTCCCGGCGGTACGGCGAAGGTGACTTGCCGCCAGCCGGTCCAGGTGACGTACGGTCCGCGCAACAGCTGGTCGGAACCTGCGGCGTCCTTGAGATGCAGGGTAGGCCAGGCGCCCTTGCCGTCACCCTTGATCCACAGCTTGAACGACTGGGGCTGGCCGGGCACGGGGACCGGCTGGGGCGGGGCGGCGTAGGCGGCGCGGGTCGCGGTGGACTGGGTGAAGTCATAAGTGAGCTTCAGTCCGGTGCCGGTGCGGCCGTCGGGCGTGGCGGCGAGGGAACCGCTCGCCCGGGCCTGGCTGAACTTCCAGGATCCTGCGTCGTCGAAGGAGGAGACTGCCTGCTCGGTGAGGCCGACGCTGACGGCGAGGACGGTGGTGGTACCGGCCACGGTTGCCTTGATCTGTCCGGCGCCGGTGCCGGTGCGTGAGGTGACGGTGAAGGAGCCCTGGCCGTCGGCGCGGATGTCGAAGAGCGCGTGGTCGTAGTCGAGGGTGATGTCGCGCGGTTCGATGGGGGCGCTGGTGCCGTGGGCATCGAGTCCGACGATGCCGAACGTGCCGGTGGCCTCGGCGTCGGCGAGGCCCACCCGCTGGGTGGTCGGCTCGATCCGGGCGAGCTTGTCGAGGACGGTCAGGGATGTGCTGCCGCGCGCCGGTCCGTGTTCGGCGCGTACGTCGGTGGTGCCGCTGCGTCGCGCGGTGAAGAGCCCGTTGCCGTCCACCGTACCGACGGCGCCCCGCACCGTACGCCAGCGCGGGTCGCCGTCGGCGGGGCCGTACGTCTCGTCGTATCCGGTCGCGGTGAGGCGTCGGGTGAGTCCGGGGAAGACGCGGTCGGGGTGGCCGCCCTTCACGGGGTCTACGCCCGGTGCGGAACCGGCGGGCGTACGGGGCTGGACCCAGAAGCCCTTGAGCCGGCCGCTGCCGTCGGGGGCGGTGAGGGCGAGGCCGTTGGGGACGGTGCGTTCGCTGCCGTCGGACGGGCTGTTCTCCACCCGGAGCGCGTCGCTGCCGGGCTCGCGCGCGACGAGGGTCGACGATCCGCCGCCGTCCAGATTGAGTGCGCTGTACGAGCCGGCGCGCTGCATCATCAGACCGAGTTCGGTGAGGGTGACGCCGCCGCTGTCGGCCTGCCGCCCGTCGACGGTGAGGATCTGCATGGTCCGGCCGTCCTTGGAGAAGCCGACGGCGGTGCGGGGCGCTGCGGTGTTGTTGCCCTCGCCGTCGTGGTTCTGTGCGACTCCGTCGGCGACGAGAAGTTCACGGCCGCCGACCGCGGTGCGCGGCACAGGTCCGCTGTCGGTGCGTGCCCGGTAGGTCAGGGACACCGGGTCGCCGGGCTTCAGGGCGTCCAGTGCGACGGCCCCGGCTTCACGGCCGACCAGCACGGTGGTGTCGTCGGGGACGGCCCCCGGTCCGGTGGTGTCCGAAACGGAGACGACCTTGCCGTCCCGCACGACCGCTTCGGTGACCGGGGTCGCGTTGTCCACGGTCAGGGCACGGTCGGCGGTTCCCCAGGCGGAGGTGTACGCGCCGACTCCCCCGGCAGGCACATTGGCGGCGTTGTACGCGGCGAGCGGCTGCTGCCCGGCGGGCAGGGTGAGCGTCCCCTCGAAGTACAGGTTCAGGATGCGGCCGGCGCTGTCGGGGCCGATGCCGACGGCCCGGTTGATTCCCGGGGCGGGCGACTGGACGGTGATCCCGTCCCTGATGCCGATCCCTTCCGGCGCACCGGTCTGGTTGATGTCGAAGAAGTCGGCGTTGATCGCGGCGACGGTGCGGCGGCCACGGCCCGCGACGTGGCCGGCGGCGAGTTCGGAGACCGTGCGCCGGTCGGAGACCTTGCCGGTGGAGAGGTAGTCGGCGTGTACGCCGGTGCCGGTGAGGTCGACGGAGAGGGAGTCGACCCGCAGCCACTTGTCGGATTCGAGCCGGTCGTACGAGTCGATACGGACACCCGGGGCGATCGGGCGCGACGTACGAGCGGTCTCGATACCGTCGCCGTCCGCGACCGATCTGGATTCCCCTGCCGGGTTGCTCGCGGGTGGTGGGGCGACCGGTCTGAGGATTTCGGCGGAGGTACGGGGACGGGGGTCGGGGGTCGAATCGGCGAGCGCGGGAGAGATCGCGCCGACCGTCATCGCGGAGACCGTCGCGAGCAGCACGAGCGGTCGCGCAACCGTCCCGTACCCTCGCGCCGCCCTCCCGCGCGGTCCGGTCGTCTTGCCGACTATGCCAAGGCCCACAAATCCTCCTGGAATCCCGATGGTTGCGCGGCTCGGCCCGCGGGCAGAAAGCGCTGTCGGCGGACAGCATGGCCGCGCGCACAGCCGCGCACCAGGGGGCATCGGGAACCTCAGGGGAAACAGGGCGGGTCAACTCGATGACGGCGGTGATCATCGGGAAAGGGGTGTCGTCCGTGGCGGCGTACAGTACCGGGACGCAGACTTGACGGCATGCCATCCCAGAAACGCGCCACGCGCAGTGCGGGTCTCCTTCTGTTCCGCCGACCGGACGGGGCCTCGTACGACAGTGCCGGTTTCGAGGTGCTCATCGGGCATATGGGCGGCCCGTTCTGGGCAAGCCGCGAGAGCGCGGCGTGGTCGATCCCCAAGGGGGAGTACGGCCCTGCCGAGGAACCCGCGGACGCGGCCCGCCGCGAGTTCGAGGAGGAGTTCGGCCGTCCGGCGCCGGACGGTGAGTGGGTGGCGCTCGGTGAGGCCCGTCAGTCCGGCGGCAAGACCGTGACGGTGTGGGCGATGGAGGCGGATCTCGATGCCGCGGCGGCCGTTCCCGGGACGTTCATCATGGAGTGGCCGAGGGGGTCCGGTGTGCTGCGCGAGTTCCCGGAGATCGACCGGTTCGCCTGGTGCACACCCCAGGAGGCCGCGGAGCGGCTCGTCACGGGCCAGCGGATCTTCCTCGAAAGGCTGCGGGAACACGTGGAGTACGGGCGGGTGACGCCCGCTCAGGACGGGTCCTGAGCGGGCGTTTCGTCGTCTGTGCGGTTGATCTCCGGGCTGTGCAGGTGGTGTTCGACCGCGTCGTGGCTCACCCGGAGCCGTTCCCGACCGGGCGGCCGCCGTGCAGCTCCAGCCGGTCGCCGGTGAAGCGGCTGCGGAAGCTGCGGTCGTGCGAGACGACAACGACGGCTCCCCGGTACTCCGCGAGCGCTGCCTCCACCTCCTCGACCAGGCCGAGCGCGATGTGGTTCGTCGGCTCGTCCAGCACCAGCAGATCGGCCGGTCGGGTGACCGGACGGGCCAGCGCGAGCCGTCGCTGCTGGCCGACGGAGAGGGCGGCGACCGGCACGGTCAGGTCCTCGGGACGGAACAGACCCAGCGCGAGGAGGCTCTCGGCGCACTCGTCGGGGTGACCGGACCGCCCCGCGGCGAAGGTCGCCAGCAGTGTGCGGCGCGTCGGCCGGGCGGGAAGTTCCTGCGGGAGGTAGCCGATCCCGGCCCGGCGGCGCACCGTGCCCTCGTCGGGGGTGAGGTCCCCGGCCAGGACCCGCAACAGGGTGGACTTCCGTCGGCAGTCCGCCGGGCGAGGTCAGTGCTGCGGGTTCTCGCTCTGGGCCGCTTCGATGCTGCTGTGCAGATCGCTCGTCGCGTCGAGCGCGGCGGCGCCGGAGACGACCAGGCAGGCCAGCAGCGCCGCGGCGGCCGCCCGGCCGACGCGGGGTCGTGGGGCGCCCCGGCCGAGGAGTGCGGCGACGCGGCGCGGTACGGGCCCGGCCGCTGCGGCGAGCGCCACTCGTGGGCGAGGCTGCGCGGCGCCTTCGGCGGCGCGTGCGGCGAGGGCTGCTCGGCCGATGGCCCGGGCGGCGACCCTTCGGTCGCCGACGGCGGAGGCGGCAGCCTCGTCGGCGCAGCGCTCCAGGGCGTAGCCCATGGGCGCGCGCAGGGAGCGCAGCGCTGGGTGGCAGAGTGCCGCCATTTCGGCGGCGGCGATGAAGAGGTGGTGGTGGCCCGCGAGATGGGCGCGTTCGTGCGCCAGCAAGGCGTCGCGTTCGGCGGGGTCCAGTGCGCGCAGCATCCCCGTGGTGACGACGATCCGGCCGGGAGTGCCGGGACGTCCGGGCAGCGCATACGCGTCGGGGCGGCTGTCTCGCAGGACGGCCAGTTCGCCGCCGGTGTACTCGGACGGCTGCGCGGACCGGTGCAGCTCCGCCCAGTGGCGGCGGGCGGTGCGGGTGACGGCGGCGGCGCAGCCCGCGAGCAGAGACAGTGCGGCAGCTGCGAGGGGCACGGCGACGGCGGGAGCTGCGTCGGAGAGCGGCCTGACGAGTTCGCCGAAGGCGGAGACGGCGGAGAACCGGGTCGCGCCTGGCACCACGAGCAGGGCCAGGGCGAGCAGGCTGCACAGGGCGAGGCCGATGCCCGTCGAGGCGAGCAGCCGTACGGCCCGCACCGGCGACAGGGTGTCTGCCAGGCGACGGGCTGCGGGTACCGCGACGAAGGGCATCAGCAGCGGAACCCACACGGCATAGATCATCGGGCTTCTCCATCGAGCAGGTCCCGGAGCAGCTGCTCGTCCTCGTCGGTGAGCTGTGACACGAATCGGGCCAGCACCGTGCTGCGGTCCTCCTCCTTCTGCAGTTCGCTGTGCATCCGGCGGGCGGTCAGCCCGGGCGCGTCCTCGGTGGGGGTGTACGCGAATCCGCGGCCTGCGCGGGTTCGCGTGACCGTACCCTTTTCGTAGAGACGCGACAGGATCGTCGTGACGGTGGTGCGGGCGAGAGCGGCCCCGATCGCCCCCTGCACCTGGCCTGGAGTGAGCGGGGTTTCGGCCGCCCACAGGGCCGCCAGGATCGTGGACTCCAGCTCGCCGGAGGGGCGTCGCTCCGATGCGGTGTGGTGCGGTGACGGGCGCTCCGGCCCGGCTTCTGTTGCCGGCCCGGAGGGCGGTTCGCCGTACGAGCCGGGGTCGGGTTCTCGGCTCGATATCCCCTTCACTTGGGACATGGGAACTCCCCTCCGCCTTCGGGCGTCTACAGTGATGTAGACCGTCTACATCACTGTAGTCAGTCCGGGCGTTCCGTAGGGCCGCCCGCTCACCATTATGGGAGACCTTCCACCGTGTCCGTATTCTCACTGGCGGCCGCGCCGCAAGCGGTGAACCTGCTCGATGCAGGTTCACTGCTCGGAGCGTTCGGTGCGCTCGGCATCGCCGTCGTGCTCTTCGCCGAGACAGGACTGCTCGTCGGCTTCTTCCTGCCCGGCGATTCCCTCCTGTTCACGGCGGGCCTGCTCTGCGTGTCGGGCACCCACGGCCCGGTCCAGCTGTCGTTGCCGCAGGTGCTGATCGCCTCCGTGGCCGGCGCGCTGCTCGGTGCGCAGGCAGGCTACTGGATCGGTCGCCGCGGTGGCCGGGCCCTGCTCGCCCGCAGCCGCGCCAAACGGCTGCACGAGGGCGCCGCCCGCGCCGAGGAGCTGCTCGGCAGATACGGCCATGCGCGGGCGATCGTGCTGGCCCGCTTCGTACCCGTCGTACGTACGGTGCTCAACCCGCTGGCCGGGGCGCTCAACGTCCCTGCCTGGCTCTTCACACTGTGGCAGGTCGTCGGCGGGACGGTCTGGACCGTCGGACTGGTCCTCGCGGGATACGCACTGGGGTCCTCGGTGCCCAACGTCGACCGTTATCTGCTGCCGATCGTCGCTGTCGTGGTCGTGGTCTCCCTCATCCCGCTCGCCGCCGAACTGCTCCGCTCCCGCGGCCGGCGCACCGCCGAAGGAGACAACAGCTGATGCCTCTCGCCTCCACCGCCGCCTCGTTCGACGGCGGCCTGTACACCTGGATCACCGAGCTGGCCCAGCGCTCCCCGGCCGCTCTGGATTCCACCATCCGTGTCTGGTCGGACTACGGACTTGCGCTGTTCGCCCTGCTGATGCTCGCGTCCTGGTGGCGCTCCCGCTCCGCAGACCCCGCCCGTACCGCCATGGCGCTCTGCACTCCGCTCGTCGTGGTGGCCGCGTACATCGTCAACGATCTGGTGAAGTCGGCCTTCCATGAGCAACGGCCGTGCCAGACCCTGCATGTCGTGACGGTGGAGGCATGTCCCGCACTCGGTGACTGGTCCTTCCCCAGCAACCACGCCGCCATCGCGGCGGCCGCGGCGATGGCGATCTGGCTGACCGACCGCCGGCTCGGGGCGCTTGCGGTGCCTGCCGCTCTGCTGATGGCGGCGTCCCGGGTGTGGATCGGTGTGCACTACCCGCACGATGTGCTGATCGGGCTGGTCACCGGCACGCTGGTCGCCTGGCCGCTGGCGGTCGCGGCGCGGCGCTGTGCCCCGGCGGTCGTCCGGCTGCGCGAAAGCCCGCTGCGCCCCCTGGTGGCGACACGATGACCGAAGACGCTTCGGCGGTCGCGCGCGCCCGGTCCGTACCCGTCGCGTTACCGCTCCGTGCACCGCTGGGAGCCGTTCTCGTCGGGCTGCTCGGACTCATCGCGCTGACGGCTCTCGTCCTGGCCACCCGGCACGGCTCCCCGCCCGCCCTGGACCGGGCCGGCCACGACTGGTCGCTGCGGCATCGGCCGTCGGGCCTCGTGACGACCGCTCGGGCCGTCACGGCCACCGGTACCGGAGTGTTCCCGTACGGGACAGCGGTGATCGCCGGGCTGATCGCCGGCCGTGACACCCGCCGACGGCTGGGGTACGCGGCAGGCGCCCTGGCCTTCCTGCTGCTTGCGCAGGGTGTCCGCTACGGCCTCATGGAGCTGATCGCCCGGCCCCGCCCACCGCTGGCCGACTGGGCCACGCGCGCCTCGGGCTTCGCCTTCCCTTCCGGGCACGCGACGACGTCCGCGCTGATGGCCGGCCTGCTGCTCACGGCCCTCGGCCTCCGGACGCGCGGCGGGACCGGGCCGCGTCCCCTCCGCACCGTCGTCGCTGTCCTGGTGGTCTGCTGGGCCGCGGCCGTCGGTGTGAGCCGGGCTCTGCTCGGCGTTCACTGGGCAACGGATGTACTCGCAGGATGGCTGTTCGCCACGGTCTGGATCGGGCTCGGGACCGCGCTGATACGGAAGGCACTGCCGCTCCCGCAGTGACCGGTCCGTTCAGGCCCCACCCCATCGAGGTTCGGTGCGATGCCGCTCATCTCTCCCGCACGTGCCACCCGTGCCATCCGTCCACCGGTTGCGCCGCGTCTGCTCTCGCTCCTCCAGCGACGGCTGACCTGGGTGATGGTGGCCGCGTACACGGCGGCCACGCTACTGCCGCAGGGCGGACTGGCCCTGCGGCAGCTTCACCTCGCCGCGGTGCCCGTCCCCGGCGGCGCCGCCCGTACCCAGCTCACCCTGCCGTCGCTCCTGCTCGGCTATCTGCTCTTCACCGCGGCGTTACGGGTGCCTGCCGGGGGGCTGCCTCGGCTCGTCCGCCGACCACTGCCGCTGCTGGTGGGAACGGCCGCCAATACGCTCATTCCGCTGGCCCTGCTGCCCTGCCTGGCCGTTGCACTGGGCCGACTGCCCGATGCCGACGGCTGCAGCGGACTGATCACCGGCCTCGCGCTCGTGGGGGCCATGCCGGTCGCGGCCGGAGCCACGGTCTGGGGTGGTCGGGCGGGCGGCAATCACTCCCTGGTCGTGGGGATCGTGCTCGCCTCCACCCTGCTGAGTCCGCTGACGATTCCGCTGATGCTCTCAGCGGCCTCAACTTTTACACGTGGCCACTATGCCCACGATCTGTCCCGGATGGCGGCGACGGACGGCGGGGCGTTCGCCGTGATCAGCGTGATCGTGCCGTGCGTCGCCGGTCTGGCCGTCCAACGGGTGACACCCCGCCTTGCGCTCGAACGGCATCTGCCATGGCTGCGGCTGCTCGGACTCGTCGACGCGGTACTGCTCACGTACAGCAACGCCTGTGGGGCGCTCGGCGGCTTTCTGCTCCACCCACGGCCCGCACTGCTGGTCGCGGCCGTCGTCGTGTCCGGGGCCCTGTGCGCGGCGTCCTTCGTCATCGGCTGGTTTCTGGCCCGCACGGTACGGGCGAACCGCGCGGACACGGTCGCGATCACGCTCACCTGCGGAATGAACAACAGCAGTGCAGGCGCGGTACTGGCGGCGACGAATCTGCCGAGCAGCCCTCAGGTGCTCCTGCCCGTTCTCGCGTACAGCCTGTTGCAGAAGTGCGGGGCGGGGCTGGCGGACTCGGTGCTGCGCCGCAGGACCTAGGTGCACTTGGTCTGTCTCCTTGGCACTGCGGGGCCAGCGGCATGCAGCCAATGACACCGCGGCTCGGCCTCACGGTCAGCCGACCGCAGGGTTCAATCCAGCAGCCGATATCGGCATATGCCAATTGGCAACTTTAGTTACCAACTGGCGGTTCGGTAACTAAAGTTGCCCTCATGGTGATGCCTGAGATCACGACCGCAGAACTGACGGCCCTCGACACGGCCCTCCTCGAGGCCCTCAACCCGCTCGCCGCATCCATGCGCGCCCGAGCGACCGGACTTCCCGAGGACCACATGTGGGCAGCAGACCCCTCTGACGTGGCCCTGTCCATCCTCAGCACCTGGAAGGTAGTGGACGAGGAGGTCAAGCGGTTGACGGCGATTGCCGCGCAGACCGCCGGTGCCCATGGTGCGAGCTACGAGCGGATGGGCGCTGCTTGGGGGATCACCCGACAGGGCGCCCGCAAGAAGTGGCCCGACGCCGTCGACAAGTCGGCAGCCAAGGAAATGGGGGCGAGCAGCCTCGAACTGTTCGGTGGTACCGCCGAATTGTTCCGGGACACATCGTCGGATGGCTGGCGATGGAAGGGCCGGGGCGCTGACGGAACATGCAGCGAAGACAACGGCGCACTCACGCTCGCCACGAAGGAAGAGGCTGCCGCCCACGCAGGGGCCTTCCTGAAGGAACACACCGCCGACGAGGGTTGGATTCCCGTCCCGTGGGTCACTGACGGGCCCGGATGAGGATGGCGGCGAGGTGGAGTGCGGCCATCAAAGAGACACGCTCCGGGTCTGTTGTCCGGGCAGGCGGATGACGGCGAGGCCGCCGTCGAGGTCGACGGTGGAGCGGTTGGGCGGCGCGCCGTCCTCCTCGTCGTCGCGCAGCAGCAGGGCGCTTTGGCGCTCCTTGAGTTCGCTCTGTTTGCCGGGCGAGAAGCTCGCGTGCAACTGCTCGAACCCGGTCGCCGACACCTGGCCCCGGCGGGCGCCGTTGCGCCATGGCAGCAGACCGGCCCGCCCTGCGCGCAGCATCAGCTGATCGAGAAAGGCGACGACGGTCAGCCCGATCACCAGTCCGGGCAGCGTCATCAGCGCGACGAATTCCATCAGCCCATTCTCATCGGTGTCCGGTGCGGTGCGCATCGGTCGCGGGTATGACTGCGCGGGCCGTCGCACTGCGCGACGGCCCGCACGGTCCCGGGGATCAGGGCTGTGGCCGGTCAGCCGTTGGGGAGGATGACCGCGCGGCCGTTGATCTTGCCGTGGTGCAGCCGCTCGTATGCCAGTGGCGCCTCGTCCAGCGTGTAGGTCTCGACGTGGACCTCGACCGATCCGGCACGGGCGAGGTCGAGCACCTCGGCAAGCTCGGAACGCGAACCCCAGTACGGGGAGGTCACCGTCGTGCTGTACGGCAGTGAGCCGAAGCCGACCGGCAGCGCACCGCCGCCGAGGCCGACGATCGTGACATCGGAGTCGATGGCGGCCGCGGCCCCCGCCGTGGCGACGGTGGGAGGTGCTCCGACGAAGTCGAGGACGACCTGTGCGCCGACACCGCCGGTCAGTTCACGGACCTTCGCCGCGGCGTGTTCGTCGGAGAGTACGGTCTCGTGGGCCCCGACAGCGCGGGCCAGGGCGAGCTTGTCCTCCGAGACGTCCAAGGCGATGACCCGGACGGCCGTCATGGCGCGCAGCAGCTGGATCGCGACGTGGCCGAGACCGCCGGTGCCTATGACGACGGCGGTGGCTCCGGGCACCAACTTGGGCAGGGACCGCTTTATCGCGTGGTACGGGGTGAGGCCCGCGTCGGTGAGCGGCACTGCCTGGACCGGATCGAGGTCGCCGAGCGGCACCAGGTGGCGGGGTTCGTCGACGATCATGTACTCGGCCATGGCGCCGGGCGAGCCGAGTCCCGGCGGGGTGATGCCGAGTTCCTTGGCGCGCAGGCAGTAGTTCTCCTTGCCCTCGGCGCACTTGATGCACGTACCGCAGCCCCAGGGGCCGTAGACCGCGACGGACTCGCCGATCGACAGGCCGCTCACTCCGTCGCCGAGCGCGGCGACGGTACCGACGCCCTCATGACCGAGGGTGAGCGGCAGCGGGAAGGGGATCTGCTCCGCGGGCCGGCTCATCACGGCGATGTCGGAGTGACAGACACCTGCGGCGGTGACCTTCAGCAGCACCTGGCCGGGGCCGGGCTCCGGGTCGGGCACGCTGACGACTTCGGGTGCTGAGCCGACAGCGCGGTACTGAACGGCCTTCATGGGGTTCTCCTCACTGCTTTCTTTGTGTTCTGACCCTTGCCCCCCCGTTCCCCCGTCCGCCGGTCAAAAGGCGGAATAGCCGCCGTCCACCAGGTGGTAGCTGCCGTGGATGAAGGAAGCACGGTCGGAGAGCAGGAAGGCGGTGAGTTCGGCGACTTCCTCCGCCTTGCCGAGGCGTCCGGCCGGGTGCAGCGAGATGAGGTGGTCGCGGGCCGGGCCGTCCGTGTTGCGCAGCAGCGGCGTGTCGATGAAGCCGGGGCCGACGGCGTTGACCCGGACGTTCTGTGCCGCGTATTCGAGGGCGGCCGTCTTGGTGAGGCCGACGACACCGTGCTTGGCGGCCACGTAGGCGGGTGATCCGGCGAAGCCGTTGGTGCCGAGGATCGACGACATGTTGACGACGGCGCCGCCGCCCGCCGCGACGATTGCGGGAAGCTCGTAGCGCATCGAGTAGAAGACGCCGCTGAGGTTGGTGGCGACGACCCGGTTCCAGTCCTCGATCGCGTACTCACCGGTGGGGTTGCTGGGACCGCCGATGCCCGCGTTGTTGACGGCGAGATGCAGGGCGCCGAACGTGTCGACGGCGAATCGCACGCCCGCTTCCACGGACGCCGGGTCGGTCACGTCCATGGCGACCGCGGCGGCCTTGGCGCCGGCGTTCTCCAGTTCGGCGACCGCCTTTCGGGCGTTGGCCTCGTCGTAGTCGGCGACGGCGACGGACGCGCCACCTGCGGCCAGCCGGTGGGCCAGGGCCAGTCCGATGCCGGAGGCACCGCCGGTTATGAGGGCGGTCCTGCCCGCGAACTCCTGGTCGGCGGGGGTGAGGGGGGTGCTCATGAGGTTGCGTTTCCTTCCGTGGTGCTGTGCGGCGCCGGCCCAGCCGGAAGCTGCGTGAGCAGTTCTCCGGAGAGGGCGTCGAAGGCCTGCCCGACCAGTCGGGGCAGGTTGTCCGCGTGTCCGCCGCGCACCCAGGCGGCTTGGGCCGCGAGGAGCGCCCCGGCCCCCGCTGCGACCGTGACGGCGGGGCGGATGTCCAGCTGCGGATCGACTCCGAGCCGTTGCGCGATGATGGCGACCGAGTCCGCCTGGGCGTCCACCCGGATGTGGTGGAACGCGGCGTAGAGGGTCGGCTCCTGCTCGGCGAGGACCAGCAGGTCGAAAATCCGGTCGCGGCGGTGCCACGCCTGTGCGTCGTGGTCGTCGAGCCAGTCGAGGACGGCGCGGCGGTAGGCGGTGAGCGGGGGCTCTTCGGCGGGGCGTACGCGCAGGGCGTCGTTGATCCGGTCGCCGTCACCCTGGAGCGAGTCCAGGACTGCGGCTTCCTTGCTGGTGAAGTACCGGCTGAAGGTCCGCCGGTCGACGTCCGCGCGTTCCGCGATCTCCTCGACCGTCACATTCTTCAGGCCCCGGTCGAGTACGAGCTCGAACGCGGCCTGCGCCAGTGAGTCCCGGGTCCTGCGGGCCTTGCGGCTCCGTCGCTCCGGGGTCTTCCGTTCCGGATTCATGAGTGCACCGTACACCTAAAAATGTCCCGACGCGACAGAAGTCTCGCCGGGACATTGGATCAGTGTTCGGCTGCCCTGCCGGCCGCTCTACCGGCCGCTGAAGGTCTCAGCGGCCCGGCGAGCACCGTGACCCGTCGCCACGGGCCGGTGGCGGCTGCCTGCCGGTGCCCGGCGCAGGGCGAGGGCGGCGATGTCGTCGCGTCGCACACCTCCGGAGAAGGACTCCAGGTCGGCGTGGAGCGCGTCCAGCACCTCGCGCGGCCCGTGGCCCGCCCAGTGGCCCAGCCGGGCGTCCAGCGGATAGAAGGCGCCCGATGCGTCGCGGGCCTCGGTGACCCCGTCGGTGAAGGCCAGGAGCGTCGCGTCGGGTGGGAAGTCCAGCCATTCCGCGACCCGTGCCTCCAGACTGAGCTCCGCCATGCCCAGGGGGACGGATGTGAGCCGCAGCGGAACCGCGCAGGCCACGCCGTTGTGCAACAGCCGGGGCGGCAGATGGCCACAGTTGACGGCCTGTACCCGGTGCTCCCCGTCGAAGTCGAGCACCAGGGCGGTGACGAAGCGTTCGATCTCTCCGGTCTGGGCGGAGAACGCGTTGTGCCGGGCAACCGCGTCCTCCAGCGCATCGACCACTCCCGTCAGGGTGGGCTCGCGAATGGCCGCTTCCCGGAACGCTCCGAGGACGGCGAAGCCTGCCCCGATCGCAGCGAGCCCCTTGCCCTGGACATCCCCGATGATCACCCGGGTTCCGTAGGGCGACTGCACGACCTCGTAGATGTCACCGCCGACCAGGCGGTCCTCCTCGATCGGCGTATAGATGCCGTGGGCAAAGATCTGCTCGGTCAGGATGGGCAGCGGGCGCAGAATCTGCCGCTGGAGCGCAACGGCGGCGGAGCGCAGTCTGGCTATCTCGGCGGCATGACGCAGCCGCAGCGCGCAGGAGCCGACACCCAGGAAGCAGGCCAGCACGGTGAAGGCGACGCTGCTGGTGATGTCCCAGAACGTTCCCCCGTTCACCAGCCGGGAGCAGACGACGACGGTCGTGATCGAGGTGGCCACGCCGACGGTCTGCCGGATCGTTCCGAAGACCGAGACGAGTGCGGGCACGACCACAAGGAGCGGTAGAAGACGCAGCTCGTCGCCGGTCCAGACGTCGAGGATGCCGACCAGGGCGGTCAGCAGTGCCAGCCCGCCGAACAGTGCCCCGTTCCCGATCCGGGGCGCGAAAACGGCTGCCTCCCCCGCATCCGTACCAGGGAGCGTCGCTCCATGCGTCGCCGCTCGGTACTGGAGACCGATCGTCACGGCCCATTCCTCCCGGGATCTGCCGGCCCCGCGCCGACGTTCACTCCCAGTCCATCCGGTTCACAGAGGGCAGCACACGAGGCTTACGGCCCCTCGGGGCGTGCCGAAGGTCCCGGAACCGGAAATGGCAGTGACCTTCGGCCCGGAAGTTCCGGGCCGAAGGTCACTGCGCCGTGGTTCAGCGCACGGCTGCGGCACGGGCTTCGCCGTCGCGGCGCACGCCACCGGTTCCCGGCAGGCGCGTCGGCGGGTGTTCCGGTACGAGCGCCGAGAGGAAGGACGTCCGGCGGCGGAGCACGAATCCCAGTGATTCGTAGAGCCGGACTGCATTGGTGTTGGAGGCGGAGGCATGCAGGAACGGTGTTTCGCCGCGCTGCCTGATCTCGTGGGCGACGGCAAGGACGAGCGCGCTGCCGAGCCCCTGCCCGCGCACGGACTCGTCCGTGCAGACGCCGCTGATCTCGCTCCAGCCGGGTGGGTGGAGGCGTTCGCCCGCCATCGCTACGAGCGCTCCTTCGCGGCGGACGCCGAGGTAGGTGCCGAGCTCGACCGTACGGGGCAGGAACGGTCCCGGGCGGGTGCGGGCGACCAGGTCGAGCATCTCGGGCACATCGGCGGGTCCGAGCCGTACGGCCTGCGGAAACGGGGCCGCCGCGACCCCGGCGTCGACGAGCTGGACGCCCTCGGCGTGAAAGGTGATCTCCCAGTCGTCCGGCGGCGGTTCGCGGAAGGCGGTGATGGTGACGGCGCCACCGGGGCCGGCGAGCGCTGCCGCGTCGGCCCAGTCCTCGGCCTGCGGCGCGTCCGGGGTCGCGACCCAGGGGGCCACGTCCGCCGGGTAGCGCAGGATGCGGCCACGCACCTCGGCGAAGTGGGCGTGCGGGCCGGTCAGTGCGGCGCGGACCGGGTTGTCCAGCGGGTGCGCGTCACCCCCAGCGACATGCGGCGCGCTCACGCGATCGCCTCGATCACGATCTTCCCGCGCGCATGTCCGCTCTCCACGGCGCGCAGCGCCTCTCCCGCCTCGGCGAGCGGGAAGGTCCTGGTCACATGCGTCCGCAGGGCTCCGGTGACGACGAGGTTCGCCACCTCGTCGAGGACCGCCGCGGTGCGGGCCCGTGCGACGGCCGCCCCGCCGAGTTCCACCGCCAGTGGCTTGCCCCCGGCGCTGATCAACGTGGCCGGGTCCGTGAGCAGCGGGGCCACGGCCCTCAGGGTGTCGCCGCCGACCAGGTCGAAGACCGCGTCGATGCCGTCGGGTGCCACTGCCCGGACCCGGTCCGCGAGACCGGCGCCGGATTCGACGTGCACCGCGCCGAGCGACTCGATGAAGTCCTTCTTGGCCGCGCTCGCGGTACCGATGACATGGACACCGGCGTGGCGGGCGAGCTGTACCGCGGCCGTTCCGACACCACCGCCGGCCCCGGTGATCAGCAGGGTCGAACCAGGGGCGAGTCCGAGCTGACGGACGCCGTCGTACGCGGTGGCCACCGCGACCGGCAGCACGGCCGCGTCGGTGAACGACAGCTCGGCCGGCTTGTGCGCGGTCACGGCGACGGGCAGCAGCGTGTACTCGGCGTACCCGCCGGTCACCGGATTGCCGAAGACCTCGTCCCCGACCGCGAACCCTTCGACATCCGGGCCCACGCCCTCGACGACTCCGGCGGCCTCGCTGCCGAAGACGGTGGGAAACGGCTGCGGCTCACTGCCGGGCCTGGTGTACCCCGTACGCAGCTTCCAGTCGACCGGGTTGACCCCGGCCGCCCGGACGGCGACGAGCAGCTCGCCGGGGCCCGGCACCGGCACGTCCTGCTCGACGAAAGCCTCCACCTCCGGTCCGCCGTTGCGGGTGAACACGTACGCCTTGGGCATGAGCTCCCTCTCTCCTGGTCATGGCAGCGACGGTTCACGGCACCGACGGCCGGGCCGCTCACTGGTCGCTACAGCAGCAGGAAGGTCCTTTTCCGTGCACGTATTCCCGGGCCGGTGGAATGTTCATCGGGCCGCAATGATTCAGCGGACGCCGCCCGTGACCGGGTCCACGACCTTGTTCACGAGGAGTTCGAGAAGCCTCCGGTCGTCGCCCGCGGTGCCGCGTTCATCGGGTGTGTCCGGGTTGACGTCGAGCAGCACGTGGGTGGCGCCCAGCTCGCCGAGTTCTGCCAGATCGGCCCGGATCCGGTCGATCGTGCCGTGTCCGGCGGGGCGTTCACCGCGAAGGAGTGCGTCGGTGACGCGGATCTGCAATCGCGGCACGAGCGTGGGTGCGGGGCGCCGGACCCGTTCGGCCTCCTCGGTGATCACCGGCAGCCCGGCCCGGATCGCATCGAGAGGCAGCCGGTACGGATGCCAGCCCTCACCGAGCCGGGCGGCGCGGCGCTGGGCAGCGGCCGAGTTGCCACCGACCCAGACGGGCAGGCAGGGGGCGGATGCGGGCGCGGGCGCGGTCCGGACCCCTTGGTACGAGACGTGCTCGCCCCGGAACGTCGCGGGGTCCTCGGTCCATGCAGCGCGGATGGCGGCCAGGTATTCGTCGGTGATCCGTCCCCGCTCGGCGAAGGGCACGCCCAGCGCCTCGTACTCGGCCCTGGACCAGCCGATCCCCGCGCCGAGGATGAACCCGTCGGCGTTCAGGTTGTCGATATTGGCTGCGAGCCGGGCCGTCTGGAGAGGGTGCCGGTACGGAATCACGGTGACGGTCGTACCGAGCGCCAGACCTGGTACCCGCCCGGCGATGTGCGCGGCGAGTACGAACTGGTCGTAGAACGGGGCGGGATACGTCTCGTGCACGTCGGGGGTGACCGCGATGTGATCGGAGATCATCGCGAAGGAATACCCCAACTTACGTGCATCCACAGCCTGTTGGAGGAGGCTTGCCGGGGTGGTACCGGCACCGAAATTGAGTATGTTCACGCCGAATTTCACGACCGGAGCCTAACAACCGGACGTGCGCGGACGTCGACGCGAGGAAGGCGGGGAGAGCCGCCAACTCCCCCTTCGCACCAAGTCGTTTCGATGGCACCGGAGCAATCGGTCGGCGAAGACGCAGCGGTGGCGGGCGGCTTCGATGCCCTGGAGGTACTGGCGGGCCCAGTCGTACATCCCGTTCCCCCTGGAGCGCAGCGTCCGTTCCGCCGGCACCCGGGGCGCCCGGCGGCACACATCGCCTCGGCCGTGGCACTCAACCTCCTCGGCGACCGGCTGTTCGAGGCATTCTCCGACCGTGGGAGGTCCTGATGGCAGGACACGGCCCGGTTCTCGTGGCTCAGCAGCCACTACTACACCACCGAGGATTCCCCCGCCGTCACGCACACCATCGTGGGCTACCCGCGCGACTGAACAGTCCGGGCATCGGTCCGCAGTCGGCGCACCGTCGATTTCGACTCAACTACCGCTGGATATGCGCCGGTCGGCCCCGATGGGCCGTCGGCTGTGGCAACCTGAGGCGACCGCCCCACCGGGCTCCCCCGTACCGGTGGGGCGGTTCTGGTGTCCGGTGCGCCTCGCCTGCACAGATATTGCGCCCCGCCTGCACAGAGGTGACGAGGGATCACGACGATTCCCGGCCATTGATCCCGTGTGACCTGATCGACTTCCACTTTTCCGCATGGGAGCCCCCTCCGGGGGCAGACGCATACACCTCACCTACGACCAGGGGAGTGTGACGAGATGACGGCGCACACTGCGCGGACCGCCGGTGCGGAGCGAGCGGAGAGTGCACGGTCGACGCCGACGGGGGAGGCTGCCTGGGACATCGGCGACCTGCCGTGGATCGAGGACGCGAGGAAGATCGCCCCGCCGGATGCACGTGAACTGTCCAGGCTGTTCTTCGACCGGCTCCAGGTCCTGGAGGAGGGAACCCCCTCCCATCAGTACGCGCGCAGCACCCTCATCGAGATGAACCTCTCCCTCGTCCGGTTCGCCGCAGGACGGTTCCGGAACCGGGGCGGCGGCGACATGGAGGACATCGTCCAGGTAGGCACCATCGGACTGATCAAGGCCATCGACCGGTTCGATCTCTCCCGCGAGGTCGAGTTCACCTCCTTCGCGGTTCCTTACATCACCGGCGAGATAAAACGGTTCTTCCGTGACACCAGCTGGGCGGTGCATGTCCCGCGCCGACTGCAGGAGTTGCGGGTCGACATCGCCAGGACCAAGGAGTCCATGGCCACGCAGCTCGACCGCGACCCCACCGTTCCGGAGCTGGCCGAACAGCTGGGGCTCAGCGAGGGCGAGGTGACCGAGGGCATCGTGGCGGCCAACGGGTACACGGCAGGTTCGCTGGACATGCCGGCCGCTCCGGCGGACGCGGGCCGGCGAAACGCACCGGGGCGCACCTTCGCCGATGTTCTGGGCGGACCCGATCCCGCCATGGAGACGGTCGAGAATCTGCATACGCTCGCGCCGCTGCTCGGCGATCTCGACGATCGTGAACGTCGCATCATCGGCATGCGCTTCGGCCAGGAGATGACCCAGTCCCAGATCGGCACGGAGCTCGGCATCTCGCAGATGCATGTGTCACGGCTGATAAGCAGGATTCTGCGGAAGCTCCGCAGCGGAATGCTCGTCGAGGAGTGATCCGAGTGGACGCGGTCTCCGGCTGACGCATCAGCCGGAGTCTCCATCGCCCGTCTGCCCCGCGATCGCGCTCATGCATAGCTGCCGCATGAAATCGGGCGCAGCATCGGGCCACTCGGCGAGCCGCCCACAGCGGTCCCTCACGGCTGCGCAACAGGTTCGTCCACACGGGTCGGAGCCGATACGGAGACATGGCGGGCGGTGCCGTGACCAGTGGCTGAACCGCATGCGAGCGCTCGCCTCCGGCAGGCCGCGGAGACCCTCGCCATCCTGACGCCGGCCGGCGCGGGGGACCACATCGTCTCCGCCACCTCGCCGTACGGCGCCACGTACAACCTGCTGCGCCATACGCTCCCCCGGTTCGGCATCGAGGTGTCGTTCGTCGACGACCCGGACGACATCGACGCGTGGGTGGCGGCGATCCGTCCGAACACCAAGGCGCCGTTCGCACAGACGCTGGGCAATCCGCGGGGCAACGCCCTCGACATCCGGGCGGTCGCCGATGCCGCGCACGCGGCCGGACTGCCGCTGGTCGTCGACAACACGTCCACGGGGCTCGGCGGTGCCGGAGCGGGTCGCTCCGGCACCCTGGGCCGGCCGGCCGGCGGCGCTCAGTCGCCGTCCTTCTCCGGGGCGCGGCCCGCGTAGTAGGTGGCGATCATGTCCTCGCCGCCGTGCCCTGCCGCCTCGGCGCGCGCGAAACGGTCGGCCGAAGCGGCGACCAGGTCCAGGCGCACCCCCGACTTCTCCGCCGCGTCCAGGATGAGGCGGGTGTCCTTCAGCGCGGTGGACAGGGCGAAGCTCGGGGTGAGGTCGCCGGAGAGGACGGCGGCGGACTTGCCCTGGAGGTAGGCGGAGTCCAGCGGGCCGCCCTTCATGACGTCGAGGAACATCTGCGGGTCGATCCTCAGTCCTTCGGCGAGGTTGAGGCATTCCGCGATGTTGTTGACCATGGTGATCACCCAGGTGTTGACCACGAGCTTCAGCCGCGAGGCCGCCCCGGGGGTCTCCGCGACCCATACCGTTCGCTGCCCGATCGCGTCCAGCACCGGGTTCACCGACGCCCGGGCGGCGGAGGGACCGGACACGAAGACCGTCAACGTGCCCTGTTCCGCGGGTTGTTTGGTACCGGAGACCGGTGCGTCGAGGTAGACCACACCCGCGTCCATCGCCTGCCGGGCGAGATCGGTGGTGGCGTCGAGTCCGACGGTCGAGCTCTGGAGGAGCACCTGGCCGGCACGCAGGCCGGGCGACGCGGCGGTCAGTGCGGCGGCAACGGCGGGGCCGTCGTTGAGCATGGTGAGGATGACATCGGCGCCGCGTACGGCTTCCTCCTCCGTATCCGTGACCGTGGCGCCGTCGGCGGCGAGCGGGGCCGTCTTGGCCTGCGTGCGGTTCCATGCGCGGACGTCGAGGCCGGCCCGGAGCAGACTCCGGGCCATGCCGGATCCCATGATTCCGGTGCCGAGGACGGCGACGGTCGGCCGCTGCGGGGCGGCGTCGGCAGCGCTTGGGGTCATGAGGGGACTCCCTTCATCGGCCGCGTCGCGGTCGGCTCGCGGCGCGGTGGGTTCTCAGGATTGCCGCAGCGCACCTTCGAGAACGGCAGCGTGCACGGCCCTGGCGAGTCGTGCACCCCAGCGGGAGCGGGGTCCGGCGAAGGGTTCACCAGGGGTGGGTCCCGGGGAGGGGGCGGCGATGCAGACGGCGTCGGTGGGGGTGCCGGAACAGTCGAGTCCCGCATCCAGGAGTGCCTGGACCTTGGCCTCGGTCGCCGTGGAGACCGCGTTGACGAGTGCCGCGTCGGAGAGTGCCACCGGCAGGGTCACGACGATATTGACCGTTCCCGGCCGCGGCGGCCGCTCGGTGCCCTCGGCCGGGGTGGCGGCCCAGCCGCGTACGCCGAGTCCGCAGGTGGCGGTCGCCGTCACACCCTCGTCGGCCGCGGCTGTGTACGCGGTGACATCGGCGGCCGTCATCAGCCCGGCACCAGGTCCGGTGAGGTGTTCCGCGGCGGCGATCTCGGCGAGGTGGCGGTCGGGGTCCAGGCGCGGATAGCCGCCGGGCACCTGGGCGTTGAGGATCCAGGCGCGCGGGCCGATGCCACCTCCGAGCACGGCGCTGCTGCACACCCGCCACCCCGGTCCCAGCCGCCACACCAGATGGTGCAGGTCCAGGCCGTCCTCGTGCCGGGTCAGCAGTTCACCGCGCTGTTCGGGGAGCCGGATGCGTACGGAACGGATGGGGCACCCCCGGTGGCGCGGCAGGACGACGGCGGGCAGTCGGCCCGTCGATCATATGCGCCGGGGTCCCTCGGCCCGCGCCGGGTGCGGTGCGGGGGCGGAGACGTATCGGAGTTCGGTCCTGGTGCTCGGCGCCGGGCGACTCCCGTACCGGAATATCCGGACACACATCCTTCACCTATCACCCGAGTGGGCTAATCCGGGCACTGTTTGCGTACCTCTGCCGCGGGTGCCTGCCGAGCGGGTTGCGGGGGGCCTCCATCGACGGGGGAGGTTGCGGCATCCCTGCGAGTGAGGCGCGATGGGGCTCGAACGCGCCTCGCCGGAGGAAGCCGGCCGCAGGACGCGCCTCGCGAGGAGGAATCGGTCATGGGAGCCGCCGACGGTTTCACGGATTCCGGAGAACTCGACGGCCTGACGGTGTACGACGCCGCGGGCGAGAAGATCGGCGGTGTGGGACGGGTGTACCTCGACGACGACACCGGCCGTCCGGACTGGATCACGGTGAAGACCGGCCTGTTCGGCATGAAGGAGAGCTTCGTACCCCTTGCCGGGGCCCGTCGCGTGGGTACCGATCTGCATGTCGCGCATGCGAAGGAGCGCGTGAAGGGAGCCCCTCGGGTGGACGCGGACGCACATCTGTCCGTGGCAGAGGAGGAGGAGCTCTACCGCCACTACGGCCTGTCGGGAACGCCGCCGTCGGACCCGGCGGCCGATTAGAGCTGCGTCCGCACGGGTCTGCCGGGTCGGAGCAGGGGTCCGTTCTTCACCGCGTGGGGGGGCCGGCGCCCGGAGCGCTCACACGTGAGCTCCGTGTCGCATCTGCACGGAGAAGCCACCGGTGGTCGGGGCAGTCCACAGTTCCGCCGCCCGCTTCGCGGCCCAGTGCCGGATGCCGGACCCCTTGCGAGCGGGCAACCTGCCCGGGATCACGCGCGTCGGCGTGGGGCGGCACGGGGCGACTTCAGCGCGGTCAGGGGGTTCGTGAGGCGTCCCTCCTACGACGTTTGACACCCCACAGGGGTGGCCGTCGGCCGATTGGCAGCCGTGGCAGCCGCGCCCTGCGTGGGTGCGGTGACAGGTGGCCGACAGCCGGCCGGGGCGCCGCCGCGCCGGATGGCGGCGCGACGGATGGCGGGGCGGGCGGCGCGACGGCGGGCGAGCAGGCGGCGGGCGAGCAGGCGGCGTAGCGCCTCACGGCCGATGCGAAGGTCACGGCCGATGCGAAGGTCCCGGCCGTGGACGTTCCTCAGGCAGGCCGTCGACTTGCGCAACGACCGGCGGGTGCAGGACTGATCGAGGGTCGGCCGCCCGAACCGTGCCCGACCCTGCGGCCCCGCGCGCTCCGGGTCCGGACGGTTCGTGCGCCGTGCCGCGTTCATCTGCCGGCCTCTGTCGGCATTTCCACCGGATCGCTGCGGATAAACCTCTTCAAACACTCTTTACATTTATTTGTTTATTGCCCGTTCGATGGACCGCTCCGCCACCCCACCAGAGAAGATCCAGAATTCCCTGGAACACGCTCCACACAGAAGGCAGCCTCACTCGTATATCACTCATAGACAAATGTCCTACCGAAAGTTATTGCCCGACCATTTGCCCGGAAAATTCCTGGTCATCGCCACCGCGCGAGACCCTGTGGAGTGTTCGGCCACGGGCGGTTCGGTCCATCACGGCGAACGGTGTGTGATCGAAAACTAGCGGAAGGGTGTCCGGGAGGGCGGGACGGACTGCCCGCCTGCACCACGGCCAACGGCTGCTTCAAGAAGGTCGACCAGAGGGGCGGCACCGACTACCCGGCCCCCGACAGCGGCTGGGCCGGTGAGATCTCGCTCGACCTGGACATGGTCTCGGCGGCCGCCCCGTACGCCGACATCGTCCTGGTGGAAGCCGACTCCGCAAGCTTCGAAGACATCGGCGCCTCGGTCGACCAAGCGGTCGCGCAGGGCGCCAAGTTCATCTCCAACTCGTACGGCACGGGCTACACCAGCACCCCGGGCAGTGGTGAGGACCCGTCGGAGACCACCGAGTTCGACGCCCACTACAACCACCCGGGCGTCGCCGTGGTCGCCTCCTCGGGCGACGACGCCTACGGTGTCGCCTACCCCGCGGCCTCGCAGTACGTGACCTCCGTGGGCGGCACCGCGCTGGCCCAGGACTCCTCCACCAGCCGTGGCTGGTCGGAGTCGGTCTGGCACAACAGCTACGGCGGTCCGGGCTCGGGCTGCTCGGTCTACGAGGCCAAGCCGGTCTGGCAGCAGGGCGTCGGCACCGACTGCGACATGCGCGCGGTCTCCGATGTCTCCGCGGTCGCCGACCCGTTGACCGGTGTCTCCGTCTACCAGACGTACGGCGGTGACGGCTGGGCCGTCTACGGCGGCACCAGTGCCTCCTCGCCGATCATCGCCGGTGCCTACGCCGCAGCCGGCACACCGACCGCGGGCACCTACCCGGCCGCCTACCCCTACGCGGCCGGCGGCAGCGGTCTGAACGACGTCGTCGACGGCGAGAACGGCTCCTGCACCCCGGCAAAGCTATGCACGGCGGGTGAGGGCTGGGACGGTCCGACCGGCCTCGGTACCCCGAACGGCGTCCAGGCCTTCCAGAACGGTCCGCACGGCGTGCTGAGCGGCACCGTCACCGACAGCACCACCGGTGATCCGGTCGCCGGTGCAGAGATCACCGCGGGCGACTCCAAGGCCAAGTCCGGTGCGGACGGCACCTATTCGCTGACCCTGGCGGCCGGCACCTACAACCTGACGGTCGACGCCTACGGTTACACCACGGCCACCTTCTCCGGTGTCGAGATCACCGACGGAGGCTCGGTGGCCAAGAGCTTCGCGCTCACCCCGGTCCCGAGCCAGACCGTCTCCGGCAAGATCACCGACGGCTCCGGACACGGCTGGCCGCTCTACGCCGAGATCGCCGTGGACGAAGTGCCGGGCGCGCCCATCGAGACCGACCCGCTCAACGGCACCTACACGGTGAACCTCCCGGCCGGCAAGAAGTACACCCTGAAGGTCACCAGCAACTACCCGGGTTACCAGAGCGCCACCAAGATCATCACCGTGGGTGACTCGGCGGTCTCCGCCAACGTGAGCCTGCCGGTGGACGCCTGGGCAGGCACCGCGGCCGGGTACACAGCGGTGGACGACGGCGCCACCGAGCCCTTCGACTCCACCACCTCGGCCCCCGAGGGCTGGACCGTCGCCAACGCCGACGGCACCACCGGTGGCTGGCAGTTCGACGACCCCGGCAGCCGGAAGAACACCACCGGCGGCACCGGCGCCTTCGCCATCGTGGACAGCGACAAGGCGGGCAGCGGCAAGACCCAGGACTCCACGCTGACCAGCCCGTCCTACGACTTCTCGGACACGGACCTGCCGGAGCTCAGCTACCGGACCAGCTACAAGTCGTTCTCCGGCCAGACCGCCAAGGTCGAGGTGAGCACGGACGGCGGCACCACCTGGACCGCGGTCTCCTCGCTCACCAGCGCCGTGACCGGTTCCAAGATCACGATTCCGCTGACCGACTACGCGGGCGAGTCCGATGTGAGGGTGCGGTTCCACTTCACCGGCAAGTTCGGCTGGTGGTGGGAGGTCGACGACGTGTTCATCGGCGCCCGCAGTATGTCGCCCGTCCCCGGCGGTCTGGTCATCGGGCAGGTCACCGACGCCAACACCGGCGACGGCATCAGCGGGGCCACCCTGACCGGCACCGGAACCGGCGCCGTGAACACCACGTCGGCCGCCACCCCGAACGACGCGGCCCTCGGTGACGGCTTCTACTGGGCCTTCGCACCGGTCGGCAAGCAGACGCTGGCCGTCGCCAAGTCCAAGTACACCTCGGCCTCCAAGGCCGTGACCTTCGCCGCCGACTCCACCGTCGAGAAGAACTTCTCCCTCAAGGCCGGGCGTCTCAAGGTCACGCCCACCTCGATCGACTCCTCGGTGGCCTGGGGCGGTTCGGCGACCAAGACCCTCACGATCAAGAACACCGGTGGTGCCGACGCCACCGTCAAGCTGGCCGAGAAGACCGGCGGCTTCACCCCGGCGACCTCGGGTGCGCCGTTGATCAGCAAGAAGGGTGACTACTCGCCACTGTCGGCGAAGAGTCAGGCCGGCAAAGCCGGTGCCGCCGCGGCGGCACCGGCCGAGGGGGGCGAGGCCTGGGAGACCGTGGCCGACCTGCCCGACACCATCGAGGACAACGCCGTCGCCGCCGACAACGGCAAGATCTACTCGGCGTTCGGCTACGACGGTTCGGCCGACATCAAGTCGCTGTACTCCTACGACGCCGAGGACGGCTGGACCAAGCTGGCCGACGCGGCCGACACCCGGGAGGCCCCGGCCCACGGCTTCATCGGCGGCAAGCTGTACGCAGTCGGTGGCTGGGGCGCCGGCGGGAGTCCGGACGCCAAGCTGGAGATCTACGACCCCGCCTCCAACACGTGGACGACCGGTGCCCCCTCGCCGACTCCGCTGGCGGGTTCGGGCTCCGCGGTCCTGGACGGCAAGCTGTACTCCGTCGGCGGCTGCACCGCCACCGCCTGCGGCTCCGACTCGGTGACGGTCTACGACGCGTCGGACAACTCCTGGTCCACCGGGGCAAGCTACCCCGAGGACGTCGCCTGGGAGTCCTGCGGCGCCATCGGCGCACTGCTGTACTGCTCCGGCGGTGTCACCGACGATGGCGAGCTGAAGTCCGGGTACGTCTACGACCCGGCTGCCGACTCCTGGTCGGCCCTGCCGGACATGCCGAAGCCCCTGTGGGGCTCCGCGTCCACCGCGGCCAACGGCCTGCTGCCGATCTCCTCCGGCGTCAGCGGCAACGCACTCACCAACGTGGGCTACGCCTACGACCCGGCTGCCGGGACCTGGTCGTCCCTGCCCAACGCCGACGTCGCGACCTTCCGCGGCGGCGGCGCCCCGGGCTTCTACAAGGTCGGCGGCGCGACCGGCACCGCAAGCCCGGTCAGCACGGTCGAACTGCTCCCCGGCTACGACCAGACCGGCGGCTCGGACGTCAGCTGGCTGTCGCTGGACTCCTCGGAGTTCAAACTCGCTCCGGGCGCCACCGTCTCGGTCGCGGTGTCGGTGAAGGCCTCGGTCGACGAGATCACCCAGCCGGGTGAGTTCACCGCCCAGGTCGCCATCTCCACCAACACCCCGTACGCGGTGGCATCGGTCCCCGTCACCATGACGGTGGCCCCGCCGAACACCTGGGGCAAGATCACCGGGACGGTGCTCGGCAAGGCATCCAACGGCAGCACGGCACCCCTGAAGGGGGCGACCGTCCAGGTCGACTCGTGGGCGTCCTCGTACACCCTGATCACCGACAAGGACGGCCACTACGCCCTGTGGCTGGATGCCCGCAACAACCCGCTCACAGTGATCGTCGCCAAGGACGGCTACGCACCGACGGCGACCACCGTCAAGGTCGTCAAGAAGGCAACGGTGACCACCGACTTCACTCTGAAGAAGGCCTAGGCGCGGCGGACACCGGGTGTCCCCGGGGCCGCGCTCACTGGTGAGCGCGGCCCCGGCCGCTGGGGCAGGAAGCGCACCGAGGGCCGCCCGTCCGGGCCGTCGGGAGTGACCCGCGCCCTGACCCGGTAGACGTCGGCGATCCGCTCCTCGGTGATCACTTCCGCCGGGGTCCCGGCGGCCACCACCCGCCCCTCCTTCATGACGACGATCCGATCGCAGAACATCGCGGCCAGATTGAGGTCGTGCAGAGCGATCACACCGGTGAGGGGCAGCGAGGTGATCAGCGACAGCAGATCCAACTGGTGCTGGATGTCGAGGTGGTTCGTCGGCTCGTCGAGCAGCAGTTCACGCGGCTGCTGGGCCAGTGCGCGCGCTATCTGGACACGTTGGCGCTCGCCTCCGGAGAGGGTGTGCCAGGACTGGTCGCCGCGATCGGCGAGACCGGTCCGCTCCAGGGCTTCGCGCACCGCGTGGTCGTCCGCCCGGCCGGGTGCCGACCAGGCCCTGCGGTGCGGGATACGCCCGAGGCGTACCACGTCCAGGACGCTCAACTCGACCTGGGTGACGGCATGCTGGTCGACCACGGCGACCCGCTGGGCCACGGTTCGGCGACCGATCTCGTCGAGCCGCCGGCCGTCGAGGGTGATCACTCCCGCATCCGGGGCGAGGACCCCTGCCAGCACCCGCAACAAGGTCGACTTGCCGGACCCGTTCGGCCCGATCAGCCCGACGGTGGCGCCGGGCGGCGGGGCGAGATGGACCCCGTCGAGGATGAGGCGGCCGCCGGCCTCCCGGCTGACCCGCTCGGCACACAGCCCCTCAGTGGCTCCACCCGTCATGTGATCCTCCGGCTGCGGTACAGGACCAGGACGAACGCGGGCACACCGATGAGGGCGGTGACGACTCCCACGGGCACTTCCTGCGGGTCGAGGACCGTCCTGGCGAGGGTGTCGACCCAGACCAGGAATACCGCCCCCGCCAGTGCGGTGACCGGCAGCAGCCGCCGGTGCCCGGAGCCGGCGAGCGCACGGGCGGCGTGCGGCAGGACCAGACCGACGAAGCCGATGGCGCCGGCCGAGCTGACGAGTGCGGCGGTCAGCAGCGCGGTCGTGCAGAGCAGCACGATCCGGGTGCGCGCGACATGGACGCCGAGTGCGGCGGCGGCGTCCTGGCCGAACGCGAAGGCGTCGAGCGTACGGGCTTGGCCGAGGCAGATCAGCAGCGTCACGACGAGAACGGCGCAGCAGATCCACACATCACTCCAGCCGACCCCGCTGAGCGAGCCGAGCAGCCAGAACAGCACCCCGCGGGTCTGCTCGGCGTCGGCGGCGGTCATCACGACGAAGGAGGTGAGCGCGGAGAACAGCTGCATGGCCGCGACACCGGAGAGGACGACCCGGTCGGTCGTGCCGCCCAGGGTGTGGCTCAGCAGCAGAACGAGGGCGAACGAGCACAGTGCGCCGATGAACGCGCCGGTCGAGATCGACACCGCTCCCCCGCCGACTCCGAGGACGACGACCACGACCGCGCCGGTCGACGCACCGGAGGAGACGCCGAGGACGAACGGGTCGGCGAGCGGGTTGCGGAGCAGGGACTGCATGACGGTCCCGCACACCGCGAGCCCGGCGCCGCACACCGCGGCGAGCAGGGTGCGCGGCATGCGCAGGTTCCAGATGATGCCGTCGCGGATCGGGCTGAGCCGTGACCGGCCCCAGCCGAGGTGGGAGGCGACCGTGGACCAGACGTCGGCGACGGAGATACGGGCGGGGCCGATGGTGACGGCGACCGCGACGGACAGCGCGAGCAGTGCGATGCCACAGGCCCATAGGGCTCCGCCGCGCAGCCTCCGTATCCCCGTGCCACTGCGCACGGCTGCGTCAAAGGCCCGTGGCGCGTCCACCGCCGTGGCCCGTTCGGTGTCCGTCACCCCGCGAATCCGAATGTGCGCAGCCCGGCGGCGACGCGTTCCACACCCTCGGCCGTCCGGATGGACGGGTTCATGGCCTGGCCGCTCAGCAGGACGTACCGCTGGTGCCTGACGGCGTCCATGTTCTTCGTGACGGGGTTGGACTCCAGGAATTCGATCTTCTTCGCGGCGCTCTCGGCGGTCTGTGCCTTGCGGGTCAGATCTCCGATGACCAGGACGTCGGGGTTGCGGTCGGCGACGGTCTCCCAGCTGATCTGGGGCCATTCCTCATGGGTGTCGTCGAAGACGTTCTTCGCACCGACTTCCCTGGTGATGATGCCGGGCGCTCCGCAGCAGCCGGCCAGGTACGGGGCCTTGGAGTCGGAGAACCAGTAGAGGAGGGTGGCGTCGGAGGCGTCGACGCCCTCGGTCGCCTTCTTCACCCGGGCCCGCAGCTGCGCCACGAGTGCGTCGCCGCGTTTCTGCACGCCGAACACCTTGGCCAGGTCGCGCACTTCGCCGTACACGCTGTCCATGGTCAGTGGCGCGGTACGGGCTCCGTCGCCGCCGCCGCTGTTGTCCTTGCCGGTGCAGTCGGCGGGCGAGACATAGGTGGGAACGCCGAGATCCTCGAACTGTTCGCGGGGTGCGACGCCGCCCTTGGCGAGCGTCGACTCGAATGACGCGCTGATGAAGTCGGGTTCCTGGTCGAGGACCTTCTCCGACGACGGCCGGTTGTCCGCGATCCTGGGAACCTTGGCGTCGGCCTTCTCCAGGCCCTTCATCACCGGGTCGGTCCAGGTCGAGGTGGCGGCCAGCCGGTCGGCGAGGCCGAGGGAGAGCAGGATCTCCGTCGATCCCTGGTCGACCGAAACGGCCCGGTGCGGTGCGGCTTCGACGGTGACGGTGCGTCCACAGTTCTTCAGCGTCACGGGGTATCCGTCGGCGGAGCCGGACTTCGCGGCAGAGCTGCTCGTTCCGCCCCCGCAGGCGGTCAGCAGGACGAGTCCCGCCGAGAGCAGGGCAATGGCGCGGACAGGGCTGGCTATGGACGGCACGGCACGGAGTCCCTCTGCGTCTCGGGGCTCATGCGCGGAGCCCGCTGTACGGAGTCCTGCGCCCGGTACCGGGTCGCAGGTGCCAGCAGGTCTTCGGACTCGGGCTCCTACGGACGGGACGCCTTCCCAGGACACCCGCGGGTGTCCCAGTGGCCGTGGCCCCGCCCGTCCCCCTCACCGCTGCGCGTCAGTTCCGGATTCTCACCGGATTCCCTGACCCCTACGTGGAGTTTGACTGGCTTCGGCAAGCTATCACGAGCCTCCGCGCAGCTCATGGGCGGTGTGGCCGGTGGTACGCCGGGCTGTGCTCCCGTCGCACCACCTGCCCGATGCCTACGGACGCTCAAGAGCGATCACGGCGTTGTGCCCGCCGAAGCCGAAGGAGTGGCTGACGGCGCGCCGGATGGGCTGCCGCAGGGGTTGCTTGGTGACGCAGTTGATGTCGAACTCGGGGGCCGGGGCGTCCAGGTTGGCGATCGGCGGTACGACTCCGCGCTGGAGCGTCAGGACGGTCAGTCCGGCCTCGATCGCTCCGGCCGCCCCCATGCAGTGCCCGAGTACTCCCTTCGGGGCGGTGACGGGCGGCCGGTGCGGGTAGACCCGGCCGATGAGGGCGGCCTCGGTGGCGTCGTTGATCGGTGTCGCCGTGCCATGTGCGTTGACGTGCTCGACGTCCTCGGCCGCCCAGCCCGCGTCGCGCAACGCGGCCTCGACCGCGGCCTGGGCGACCGCGCCGGACGGGTGCGGGCTTGTGGGGTGGTGGGCGTCGGTGGTGGCGCCGGTGCCCGCGAGCAGTGCCCGCGGCGCGGCGCCCCGGGCGACGGCGTCGTCCGCCCGTTCCAGCACCATGACGGCGGCGCCCTCACCCATGACCAGCCCGGCACGGTCGGCCGCGAAGGGCCGGCACCGCCTGGCCGGGTCGCCCTCCGCCCGGGCCGCGGCTCCGGACCGGGCGAATCCGGTCATGGCGACCGGGTAGACGATCGACTCGGTGGCTCCGGCGATCGCGATGTCGCACTGTCCGGTGACCAGCAGATCGCGCGCGACGGACAGTGCGGTGGCGCCGGACGAGCAGGCGGTGCACGGTGCCAGGCTGGGACCGGTGGCCCGCAGCTGGATGGCGATCTCGGCCGCGGGCATGTTCGGAATGGTGAGCAGGATGCCCGACGGCGAGGTGGCATCCGGTCCGTGCCGGTCGAGTACGACGGCCTGCTCGGTCAGTGCGGCGGATCCTCCACTGCTGGTGCCGACGACCACCGCGACCCTGCTGCCCTCCCACTGCGCCGGGTCGAGTCCGGCGTCGGCGACCGCCTCCCGGGCCGCGAGAACGGCGAACTTGACGTACTTCCCCATCCGGAAGGACGTGCGGCCGCCGATCGCGGCGTCCAGATCGATCCCGTCGACCATGCAGGCGAAGTCGATCGCGCAACCCTCGAGTGCCGCGACGGTACGCACCGGCGAGACTCCGGCGCACACACCCTTCCAGGTGGATTCGGTATCGTTGCCGACCGGGGTGATCATTCCCACGCCTGTTACGGCAATCGCGGGCTTGTTCATCGGGCGTTGCTCGTCGGTACCAAGCCGCCCATCGGCGCCCCGCTGCCGGCTGTCGCGTCGATGTACCGCGTGATGTCGGCCAGGGTGGCGTCCTTGGGGAGCTTGTCGAAGTCCCCGTCGCCGCCCATCGTCGTCTCCCTGATGAGGACGGCGAACTCGGCGACGGCGAGGGAGTCCATCTCCAGGCTGTCCATCGTGGAATCCGGGTGGATCTCGGCGACGGGCACTTTGAAGGTGTGTGTCAGAACCTCGGTGATCTTGGGATGAATCGCACTCATGAGCTTCCTCTCCATCATTCGGTACGGCTGCCGGGGACGGCGGTGGCACCGTCCCGACGCCGAATCAACTGGGTGACGTGCCTCCAGTTACGCCTTGTGCCGAACCGATTCGCCACCGCCCAGCTGCGACTGCGTGAACCACCGGGCCAGGACGGCTGCCGTACCCCAGAAGACCAGCAGCACAACACGAACACCGAGGGCCCCGGCCGCCTCCCGCACCCGCTGCGTCCGCACGGCTGTTCCCGTCCTCGTCACGGCTCTCACCGCTCCCCCGGGGCCGTCGCCCGGTCCCCGTCCGACTGCCAGGCCGCCGCCGGATCGTCGTACGCATCGACGTAATCGGCCCCCGCGATGGGCCAGTCGGCGAGCAGTTCCTGCGGCAGCGCGAAGGAGTCGGCGAGGGCGGGCAGATGAGCGGCGACGGCGGTGATCAGCTCTTCCAAGGCGTCCGGCAGTCCATTGACCTGATCAGCCGTCAGATGTCCTGCGGCCAGCAGATCACCGCTGTTCCGGGCGATCCGGTCGAGTGCGAACAGCCGCTGCAGCTCGACCAGCCGCTCACGGGCGGGCCCGTCCGACAGACCTGCCACCGCGTCCGCGTACGCCTCGGCAGCCTGTCGGTGGGCGTGGGCCTCGACGCCGCGAAGGGCGGGACCGGATGCGATGTTCCACCGCTCCAGCGGGTCACCGTGCGGTGCGCGGCCCAGCCTTTCCCTGGCCCGGTCGAACCAGATCTCCTCCAGCACGGCCAGGAGCCTGCCGAGGAACCCGGGGTCGGTGAGATCACCGGGTTCGCCGCCGAAGGGAGCGTCGTACGCGGCCGGTTCGGTGGCGAAGAGCATTTCCGCGGCCGCCTTGGCGTGGATGGCCAGGTTGTCGCCCTCAGCGGTGATGACGCCTTCCACTCCGGTGATGAGTTCGCTCATGCCGTTGTTCTCCAGGAGCGCCTGGGCACCGCACCGTTCACGGCATTCGACGATCACGGACCTGGCCTGCCAGCTGATCCATCCCTTGGCGACGGCGACCAGCCGCTCCGCCTCCTCCCGGCCCGAGCCCGAGCCGTCCTCCCGTCCCTCCCAGCGGTTCAGGGCCCTGCGGTGCAGCAGGCTCATAGCGAAGACCGTGGCCATGGCCCGGGCGAGCGGGCCGTGGTGGCTGCGGTGGGCGATCACCGGCACCTGACGCGATCCGCGGGGTCCGGAGATGTACCGGTGGCTGCCGTAGCGGACGGCGACGGCGAGCGATGCGCGAGCGGAGCCGACCGCGCAGGCACTCATGGAGATCTTGCCGGAGGTGACGCGCCCGATCGACGTGAGGAGGCGACGCCTGCGGCTGCCGACGGCACTGCTGAACTCGCCGTCGTCACCGATCCGTCCGTGGTCCCCGCCGAGCAGCGCGTCGCGCCCCACGAAGACCTGGTCGAAGGAGGTCAGGCAGTGGTCCACCGGGCTCCCCATGCGTGCGGGAAGTCTGCGGACCCGTACGCCGGGCAGGGCCCGTACGGCATCGGTGAGCGGTACGAGGAAGAGGAAGACGCCGTGATCGGCGCCGTCGACGAGCAGACGCGCGGCCACAAGACCGGCTTTGGGGCCGCCTGCCGGACTGGTGTTGGGCATGAATTTCTGGGCGCCGGCATGCGGTGTGTGCAGCACAAACCCGTCGCGTTCACGGTCGTAGGCGGCCGTGGTCTCGACGGCCGCCGCGTCATTGCCGTGCGCCACCTCCGTACAGAGAAAGGTGCCGATGCTGCGTAGTCGGAGGAAGTCCGACAGATCGAGCCGGCTGTCGCCTTCGTGGTCGAGGAGGCTGCCGAGAAAGAGGTTGTAGTGGATGCCCGCCACCGTGGTGAGGGCCGGGTCGACCGGGCCGAGCCATTCGTGCAGGGCCGCGAGGGCGCGGGGGTCGGCGGCGAGCCGGGCGCCGCTGTCGAGGCAGTCGTTGAGGATGCGCAGCCGCTCGTAGGCGAGACGCAGGCGTTCGTCGGGGGTGCGGTGGTCCGGGCGGCGGAACGGTTCCGTGCTGATCATCCGCTGCCAGAAGCCGTGCTCCCGGCGGAAGTTGTCGCCCAGGAGCACACCGGTGAGGAGCTCCATGGACCGTTCGGTGGAGAGGTCGTCGATGGTTGCGGTCATGAGACATGAACGATCAGCCGACGGCAAGGACACCGGGGGCCGTCCGCGGCGGGCCGTCCGCGTCGACGCGCTGGAAGGCGAGCGCGACGTTGTGTCCGCCGAAGCCGAAGGAGTGGCTGAGTGCCCGCTCGACGTGCTGCATGCGGGGCTCCTTGACCACACAGTCGAGGCCGAACCCGTCCGGCAGCGAGTCCAGGTTGGCGATCGGCGGGACGAGACCGTGCTCCAGGGTCAGTACGGTGGCCACCGCTTCGATCGCCCCGGCCGCGGCGAGGGTGTGCCCGAGCACACCTTTCGGCGCGGTCACCGACGGCCGGTGGGGGAAGAGCCCCGAGATGAGCGCTGTCTCCATCGCGTCGTTCAGGGGGGTCGATGTGCCGTGCGCATTGATGTGATCGACCTCGTGGGCCACCCAGCCCGCCTCGTGCAGCGCCGCCTCCACAGCCCTGCGCGCACCGGCTCCTTCCGGGTCCGGGGCTGTGGGGTGGTGGGCATCGGTGCCGGAACCCGCGCCGGTCAGCAGGGCGCGCGCCCGTCCGCCGCGGGCTTGCGCATCGAGCGTCCGCTCCAGCACGAGCACGGCGGCACCCTCACCGATCACGAAACCGTCCCGGTCCGCGGCGAACGGCCGCGACGCGCCCGCCGGATCGCCGGTACGCAGGGAGAGCGCTCCCATTCCCGCGAAGGCGCTCACCACCAGCGGAGTCAGTACGGACTCCGCGCCGCCTGCCACCACCACATCGCACCGGCCGCTCGTCAGCAGGTCACGGGCCACGGCGATCGCGGTCGCCCCGGACGCGCAGGCCGTGGCCGGTGCCAGGCTGGGACCGTGGGCCCGCAGGGCGATGGCCACCTCCCCGGCGGCGGCATTGGGCATCATCATCGGGACCAGGAGCGGCGACACCGCCCCCGGTCCGCCGCCGTCCAGCCTGCGCAGATTGTCGACGAGCACGGACACCCCGCCCACGCCGACGCCGAGCACCACTGCCACCCGGTCGCCGTCCCACCGCTCCGGTGACAGCCCGGCGTCCGCCACCGCCTGCCGGGCGGCGACCAGCGCCATCTTCACGAACCGTGCCATGCGCCACGCCGAGCGACCGCCGACGGCCTCGTCCAGGTCGATCCCGTCCACCTGACAGGCGAAGTCGACCGGGATCCCGGCCAGTTCCTCACATCGCCGTGCCACGGACACACCGGCACACAGTCCCGCCCAGAAGGTGTGCTCGTCCGCGCCCGCAGGGGTCACCAGCCCCACTCCCGTAACCGCGACACCCATGTCGTCCCGCCCCATGATCCGCCCCTCCTCCGTAATCGATCACGTCTACCGGATGTCGAACGGCAGTCGCCCCGGCGAGGATGCGCTCACTGAGCCGAACGGGTCACCGATGGGCCGAGTGCACCGAACCTCGCCGCGCGCCCGGTGAAGGCGTTCACCCGTCCGCAGCAGTCCGCCGCGCTGTGTGCACCGGCAGGGCATCCCCTTGGGACATGGAAGCGGACGGTAACCAGTCTCAGTCCCCGCAAGCGCGCGCGGAACTGGAGGCGCTGCGCGCCAGGGTGGCGGTGCTGGAGGCCCGTGCCCCGGCACCGCACCGGCTGCGGGCCCGTTCGTTCTTCGCCGTGCTGCTCATTCTCGTCGCGGCCGTCCTCACGCCGCTGAGCATCGTGTCCACCTGGGCGAAGAGCGAGATCGGCGACACGGACAACTATGTGGCGATGATGGCGCCGCTCGCCTCCGACCCCGATGTGCAGTCCGCGGTGGCCGATCGCGTGACCGGCGCCGTCATGAAGCACCTCGACGTGAAGGCGCTGCTGGCCGACGTCGCCCCGGCGGACCGGCCGGTGGTCGACAAGGCGCTCTCAAGACTGAGCGGCCCCCTGACCACGGGGGTCTCGGACTTCGTGCACGGGACCGTGGAGAAGTTCGTCGCCGGCGACGCCTTCGAGACCATCTGGACCGACCTCAACCGGACCGCGCAGTCCGCGACGATGAAGGCACTGTCCGGGAGCGGCGGTGGGACGGTGAATCTCGCCAATGACACCGTCACCATCGACCTGGCACCGGTGATCGACCGGGTGAAGCAACGCCTCGTCGACCGGGGGCTGACGGTCGCCGCGAATATCCCGGAGATCCACACCGACTTCACGGTGCTGACCTCCGACTCGGTCGGCAAGGCCAAGAAGTGGTTCCGGGCCCTCCAGATCATCGGCTTCTGGCTGCCGTTGGTCACTCTGGTCCTTGCCGCGGGCGGGGTACTTCTCGCGCTACGCCGCCGTCGCGCACTGATCACGGCGGCGCTGGCGATCGCGGCGGGTGCCGCGGTGCTCGGGCTGGCCATGTGGGTGGGCCGTGCCTTCTATCTCGACAGTCTCCCGTCCGAGGTGTCCCAGCCGGCCGCCGGTTCCGTCTTCGACGCCCTGGCCGGCCCCGTACGCGTCTTGGTCCGCCTGATGGTCACGCTCGGCATTGTGGTGGCCCTCGCGGCCTGGCTCACGGGTGACGGCCGCGCCGCCACCCGTGTCAAGTCGATGTGGAGCGGCGGCATCGGTGCCGTGCGGGACGCGGCCGGTGTCACCGGCGGCCCGGTCGGCAGGTGGGTGCACCGCGCCAGGCCCTGGCTGAACTGGACGGTGGTCGTGGTGGCCGCCGCGGTCCTGGTGGCGTGGGACCGGCCGACGGGCCTGGTCACCGTATGGATCGCGCTGTGCGCGCTGTTCGCCCTCGCCGTCATCGAGTTCCTCGACGACGACAGCACGCCGCATCTGGCGGCGCCCGGGTAATGAACGGGTAATGAGACCGGGGATCGCTGATCGACAAGACCTTCGCGGCCTCCGACAAGGCCTCCTACGGGCTGAGGCGCACCGTCACCTCCGCCGGGATCTCCCCTCTGGCTGGTGGGGCCACCAACAAGTGGACCTTCACGGCCGGCGGCACGGGTGACACGGCGACCCTCCCGGTCGGCTGACCCCGAGCCGACGCCATGGCGATGCCACCGCCTTGCGAGAAGCGGTGGCACCGTCGTGTTCAACCCCGGGCGAGTGCCGCCTTCAATTCCGCCTCGTCCGGCGGGTTGGCACCGGCCCGTGCGACGGTCACGGCGGCGGAAGCCGCGGCGTGACGCAGGACATCGGTCACGGTGTCCCGGCTCAGCGAGCGCAGCCGTTCACGGCCGTCCGCACCGAGCAGCCCGTGCGAGGCGAGGGCGTGCAGGGTGCCGGACATGAAGGCGTCGCCCGCCCCCACCGTATCGACCACGTCGGCGGGCAGCGCGTCGACCGTCACCTGCCCGTCGCGAATGACGGCCAGGGCACCGTCGCCTCCCCGGGTGACGAGGACGACGGCCGGGCCGGTGGCCAGCCACCGCTCGGCGACCCGCTCCGGCTCCTGGCCCGGATACAGCCACTGCAAGTCCTCGTCGCTGGCCTTGACCACATCGCTGAGCGCGACGCAGCCCTCGACCTTGCGGACAGCCGCGTCGTGGTCCCCCATCAGCTCGGGCCGCACATTGGGGTCGTAGCTGACGGTCGCGGACGTCCGCAGCGCCTCGACGGCGGCGAGGACGGTGGCCGCTCCGGGTTCCATCACCGTCGCGATGGATCCGGTGTGGACGTGGTGGGGCGCCCGGTCCAGGGAGACCGGGTCGAGCGCCCAGGTGATCTCGAAGGTGTACTCGGCCTGGCCGTCGTCGTCCAGGGTCACGACGGCGGACGGGGTGGGTTCCGTGGCACCGTCCGTGCGGATCTCGACCCCGGCGCCGGTCAGATGGTCCCTGATCAGCCGCCCGTTGTCGTCCGGGCCGAGCTGGGTGAGCAGGGTTGCGCCGTGCCCGAGCCGGGCCAGACCGTACGCGACGTTGGCTGGGCTGCCTCCCGGGTGGACCTGGTCGGCCGCACTCGGCAGCCGGACGATGTCGGCGACGCATTCGCCGATGACCAGCAGGTCGAGTCTGTCGAGCATGAGCTGGGGTCTCCTAGTGCGGTGACGAAGGTGTCCTGGTAGGCGGTGCGGCCTCCGAACACATTGAGCCCGATCCTGCCCCTTGCATAGCGGGTGTCCGTCACATCGATGACCGGACGGCCGTCGATGAACGCCTCGATCCGTCCGCCCCGGGCCCGGATCCGCAGCGAAGGAGTCACCCCGGTGCGCAGCAGCACGGGCACTTCGGCGAGTACGGTCGTCTGTCCGCCACCCCTGCGGAAGAGCCGGGCCGTCCGCAGGTTCGGGTCGAGGTTCACGGCATGCCCGTCGGCCGTGTCCGGCATGGCGCGGAGCAGCACGGAACCGGCACCGCTGGTCCCGTCCGGGCCGCCGAACCGTACCAGCGTCGTCAGTTCCAGGTCGCCGTACACGGTGCTGGAGACGGCGGTCGAGTCCCGGTCGAAGCTTCCGGTGCGGCCGGCGCCCGTGGTCGTCCAGTGTCCGGCCGGGACCACGGTGAGATCGCCGAGCCCGCCGCTGCGGAACTCGCCCGCCTGACGGGGTCGCGGGCGAGTCCGGGCCGGTGTCGGTGGCCCGGAAGACGTCACGGAGCCGGTGGACGGTGAGTGTGACGATGCGCGCCTCGCCTCCGTCGGCGAACAGCCTTATCCTCAGGCGCCGTTCACCGTCGGCCGCTTCCTGGGGCAGAGGCGCGGAGGTCCGTCCCGCAAAGTGCTCCGTGAAGTCGCGGACGCCTGCGGCGGTACGGTCCACGAAGGGCTTCCCGGCGCCGATGTCACAGCCGACCACCGTCCGCCGGCTTCCTCCGGTGCGGAGCCGGAGGGCGAATTCGGTCGCGCCGCCCGTGCCTGCATGCCTGCTCCTGGGGACGTACGGTGTCGGCTCAGGACGCTCCTGGCCGGCCTCGCGAACCGGAGCGGCCGGCGCGATCGGAGGCGTCCGTACGGAGCATCGGCACACGCGGCCCGTGCGGCGGTCGGGGGCGGCCGCACCCTGTGGCCGCGTACGTCAAAGCCGCCGCGCGGCGGCCTCCAGCGCGTCGGCCACGAGTACCAGGAACCGTGCATGGGCCTGCGGACTGCAGACCGGCTCCGGATTCCAGGGCAGCACCCGGGCGACGCGCTCGATCGCCGACCACTCCTCGTTCGTCCGGAGCTCGTCCAGGGGTGTGGCGTTGGCGCGGATGTCGGCGAGCACGATGGCGGGGCGCAGCGCCGCGGCGTCCGCCCAGCCGACCGTGGACCAGTTCGCGCCGGGCCCCTCGACCGGCTCCACCAGGTCGACGCCGAACTCGGCCAGCACACGCAGCTCGGGCCACATGCGGGGGCGGGCGAGGTGCGTCCGGTCCTGGCCGGCCGGGGAAAGGGCGACCACCCTGGGCCGATCCGGTCCGGCGGCGAGCATGCGCAGCCGGTCCCGGGCAGCCTCCAGGTCCTGTGTCGCCGTCGTGGCCTCCTCGGCGCCGAGTGAGCGTGCCAGTTGCGCGAACCGGTCACCGATCTCCGCGAGGGTGCGCGCCTGGCCCACGTCGATGACGACGACCGGGACGTGCTCCTCCAGATGTTTGGCGGTCTCCGGGGCGAGCCCGTAGACGTGACCGCCGCCGTAGCTGACGGCCACGACGAGGTCCGGCTCACCGCTCAGCAAAGTGTCCACATCCAGGGTGCTGCCCGCACCGAGATAGCCGACCTCGGTCAGCGACAGCGATCCGGTCTTCGCCGCGTCCGGCACGGCTTGGTCGTCGTGATCGGAGCCGAATATTGCGCTCGGGCGTATCCCGTGGTCCCACAGGGTCGCTCCGGCCTGGACATAGGCGAGCACCCGCGTCGGGCGCCGCCCGGCGGTCGACAACTGACCACGATCGTCGGAGAACTGCCACACGGTCTGCTCCCTCACGTCACACACCCCTCGGCACCGGCCGCTTCGCCCCGTTTCCCGGGTCGTACACCAGTACCTGCCCAGCCAGCCCCCGTGACACCCCCTCCCATGGCCAGTCCGGTACAGATGACGCGAAGACGCCCGCGGGTGGCCGGGGCCGGCGCCCCCGGCACGGATCCCGCCCCGGCCGAGGACCACCCCGCCGTTCGTCAGGGCGTGCGTGTGATGCTGATGGCATGACTGGTCGATCCGACATCGCCGCCGTCCGCCGGCCGGGCCGGCACGGTGCCACTTGGTACGGCGGCGCTCCGCGCCGCCCTGCTCAGGATGCGATTCCTCCCGGGCATAAACGCCCGGGGTTCCTCGCAAGAACAGGGGGCGCGGGACGAGTTGGTTTGCATGGAGCGCACCGTGTGAGTGGGCGCCGGGCGTCGTCCCGCCGATGCCGACGGACCGCTACAGGTCCGCTTCGGTGGTGCGTCCCAGGTAGATGACGGGCCCGGGGTCCAGCACCCGGATCTCGCCGAAGCCGAGACGGTCGTAGAAGGCCCTGGCCGGAGTGTTGGACGTGAGCATGGACAGATGCACGGCCTCGACCGGCCTGTCCGGCCCCCGCGGCCAGGTGCTGGTCCATCTCGGCCTCCAGCGCGGCCTGCATCAGGTGCTGGGCCGGCTCGGGCAACAGCCCGCCCTCGCCCATCAGCCGCAGCCCGCCCTCGGCTGTACGCTCCGCCGCGAGCGCGGCCGGCTCCTCCAGCAGCTCGACGGACAGACCGTTCACGGATACCGGCACCGGCTTCACGTCGGCACCCTGGACGCCCTCGCCGGACCCGGCAAGCGACACGCCCTCAGCGGACTCGATCAGGTGACTCCTTCGTGGAGAGTCCGCACCTGATTCATGACACTCCCGTCGAGGACGCACAATCCGGAGGGCGGTACCTCGATCGTGCGGATGCCTGGTGTGAGGGAGAGAGCCGTGGCCTGCTGCAATCGACCTTGGGCGTCATGGGTCTCTACGCAGACCCGGCGGGGTGGTCCGGACACGTCGAGCACCATCCGTGAAGCGGTGGAGGCGTTGATGAGGGAGAGAGAACGCCAGGCTTCGGTGGGGAGGGGGACGACCTTGTCGGTGTAGTTGGTGATGACCCGTTGGTTTCCGCAGGTGGCCGTTACCTGGGGAAAGAGTTCGTCCGGGCGGCCGGGTTCGTAGTGGCCGGAGGTGAGGACGGGAGCCAGTCGACGCCAGGTGGCGAGCCAGAATGCGAGGGTGTCGCGGTGGTTCGGGGAGAGCCGGGTGAGGCGGGCGGAGATCTGCGGCACGGAGTGCAGGGCCCCATGGAAGTGTCGGGCCACGCTGTCCGGTGTTGCCTGCGGATCCCACATCAGCATGTCGGAGTGGACTGCTCCGCCGGGTGCGAGCAGCGCGATGTCCAACGTCCGGATGCGGTTGGCGACAGGATCAGCCGGGCAGTCGGTGGCGCGCAGCGCGTTGCCGAGTGCGGTCATGGCCGGCCCGGTGTAGGGCTGGCGCAGCTCGATGACGAACTGGTCGCCGCGCAGGGCCCGCAGGGCGTCGCGGATGTCGGCGAGCAGCGCGGCCATCGCCTCTCCGACGTCCGGAATGTAACCGGGGGCCGGTTGGTCGGGTGCGGCGGCGTAGGCCATGGCCTCGTCGAGGAAGTCGATTTTCAGGCCGTCGAGTCGGTACTTGTCGACCAGGGTGCGGCAGGTGTCCGCGATGTGAGCGCGCACCTCGGCGTGTCGGGGGTCGAGGATGTGGCAGTCGAGGTGCGGGACGTGGTGCGGCGCGTACGGTGCCCAGGCTTGGTAGGCGGAGGAGTGCTCTCCCAGAAGGAGCGGGGCGATCCAGGCGGTGTAGCGCAGTCCGGTCCGGCGAACGGTTCTGATGTGGGCGCGGAAGTCGGGGAACTTGACGGGGTCCGGCTGCCAGTCGCCGCAGCCCGCGTAGCCGCGGCCGTTGCCGTGCAGTTGCCAGCCGTCGTCCAGGAACAGCTGGCCGCAGCCGAGGGCGGCGGCGAGGGCGGCCTCTTCCTCGACCTCGGCCGCGGTCATGTCCTGGGTGAAGGCGTACCAGGTCGAGTAGACGGGCGTCCGGGCGAACTCCGGAACGGGCAGCGGCTCTCCGTCGGGCAGACCGGCGAGCCACTGGCGGAGCTGGCGGAGGGCGGCGGCCATGGTGGTGCCCGGCGCGGGGATGCGGACTCGGCAGGTCTGCCCGGCGGCGAGGGAGAGGCGCAGCCACACGCCGAAGCGCTTGCGCTCCTCGGAGACACCGAAGCGGATCCAGGTCTCTTGGACGGTGCAGTCGGTGGCGAGGGCGAGCAGGCTGCGACCGGCGGTGTCGTAGAGACAGCCGACGGGTGCGGATCGTACGAGTGACAGGCCGCGCCATGCCGACCAGTCGGCGGGCAGGGTGCGCTCCCAGCCGGCGTCGGGATGCCAGAAGCCCACGGCGTCGCCCAGTGGGACGTCCAGGCGCAGGGTCACGGTGCCGTCCGCCATTGCCGTGACGAGAGCGTCGGTCCCGGCCGCGCCGTCGTGCGGCAGGGTCAGGGTGGCACTGTCGGCGAGGGTGCGCAGGCTGATTCGTGTGTCGCCCACGGCGAGGGTGTGTTCGCCGTCTTCCCACCGGCCGGGGTCGAAGGCGGACAGGTCGATGAGGTGGATGGACGTGGTATCCACGGAGGGGACCTCTCTGCGGGACGCGAGTGGGGGCGTCCTTGTGGTTGGCTGCCGCGCCTGGGAGTCGCCGGCCGGCGGATTCCTGCCGGCGTCAGGCGACCTGCGGTGTGAGGGAGTGGAAGGGCCGTCCGTCGAGCGTCCAGTGCGGGTCGGGCGTGATACCCAGGGCGGCGTAGACGTGGGCGGCGACATCGGCGTGGCGGAGGCTGTCCGGTGCGGTGGAGGGGGTGATGCCGGGGCTGTTCGCGGCGATCCAGGCGGTGCGCTCCGATGTGCTGCGCCCGCCGTGGCCGCCCTCGTCGCGGTGGCCGTGGTCGGTCACCCCGATGATGGTCCACTCCTCGGACCGGGCGTCGGGACGTCCGCGTACGGCGGTGAGGAGCTGTCCGAGTCGTCGGTCGGCGGTCTCGATCGCGCGCCGGTACTCGGGGCCGCAGCCTTGGTAGTGGGCGGTCTCGTCGACGGCGCCGAGGTAGACGAAGGAGGCGTCCAGGTCTTCGCCGGAGCTGAGAACCCTTACGGCTTCGTCGGTCACGCTCTGGTCGCATTCTTCCCAGGCCTGCGGGGTGTCCTCGCGCGGGGCGATGTAGGCGAGCCTGCTCGGGGCCGCGAAGACCGGGCCGCCCTGCCGGGCCAGGAACAGGGGTTCCCAACCGCCGACCGCAAAGGTTCGCAGCCCGTGCTCGGCGGCCAGCCGGGTGGTGAAGTCGGGGAACACCCCAAGCCGGTTTCCGGTGAAGTTGTTGCCCCAGACTCCGTGCTTGGCCACGCCGACACCGGTGACGATCGTGGTCCAACAGGGGCCCGACATGGTCGGTGTGTCGTCGTCGATGTGGACGGGCGCGAGGAAGCCGGCGTTCGCGAGTTCGTCGAGGTTGGGGGTGTCCAGCAGGGGCAACAGGTCGAGGCGGACGCCGTCGATGCCGACGACCAGGACGCGGGGTGTGGGCATGTTCTCGGTTCCTTCGTGAGTCGGGTGCAGAAGGGGGCGGGGTCAGACGGTGCGGCGCAGCCGGATCAGGCGGCTGGCGTAGTCGCCGGCGGGCAGCCGCAGGTCGATGCCCCGGCGGGTCAGGACGGCGCCGCTGTGGGTGATGCCCTCGTCGATGTCGAGGTAGCGGGCCGCGGGGTCCAGGGCCGGCAGGGCGAGCCCGGGGGCCGGGTGGCCGAAGCGGGTTGCGGGGCGCCAGGCGAGGACGGCGTGTTCGGTGTCGTCCTGGGCCGCATAATGCACGGCTGTCACTCCGTCGGGGCCGTGGAGGCGGTACTGGCGGCCGTGCTGGACCAGGGGGCGGATCTGCTTGTAGCGGATGACGAGCGCGGTGGCCTCGTCGAGCTCCTCCTCGGACCAGGCGGTGAGATCCCCGCCGAGGCCGAGCGCTCCGGCCATGGCGACATGGAAGCGGAAGCGGAGAGGGGTGGTGCGGCCGGTGGTGACGTTGGGGTTGTCGGTCACCCAGGCGGCCATGGCCTGGGCGGGGAAGAGCTGGCTGAAACCGTGCTGAATGCTGATCCGGTCGACGGGATCGGTGTTGTCGGAAGTCCAGGCCTGGTCGGTGCGGGCGAGGATGCCGAGGTCGGCCCGTCCGCCACCGCCCGCGCAGGCCTCGATGCGAAGGCCGGGGTGGTCGGCGCGGAGGCGGTCCATGATCCGGTAGACGGCGCGGGTGTGGTCGATCCACAGCCTGTCGGGGTCCGGGTGGCCCGCCCATCCGGCTTCGGTGACGACCCGGTTGGCATCCCACTTGAACCAGTCGACGTCGTGGTCGCACACCAGCTGGTCCAGGGTCCGGTGGGCCCAGGCCTCGACGTCAGGGCGGGCGAAGTTCAGCATGAGCTGGTTGCGCAGTTCGGTCGCGTCCCGAGTCGCCGCATGGACGACCCAGTCGGGATGGGAGCGGTAGAGGTCGCTGTCGCGGTTGACCATTTCCGGCTCCACCCAAAGTCCGAAGGCCATGCCCAGGCGGTGCACTTCGTCGGCCAGTGGGCGCAGCCCGTCGGGGAATGCCTCCAGCCGGGGTGTCCAGTCGCCGAGGCCCGCCCGGTCGCTGGTTCGGCCGCCGAACCATCCGTCGTCGAGGACGAAGAGTTCGGCGCCCAGACGTGCGGCCAGCCGGGCCAGGTGCAGCTGGCCGGGTTGGCCGACGTCGAAGCCGGTGGCTTCCCACGAGTTGTAGACGACGGGCCGGTCGTGGTCGGGGGTGGGCAGGACGCTGGTGCGGATGTGGGTGTGCCAGGCGCGGCTGGCGGCGCCGAAGCCGTCGGGGGTGTAGAGGCCGGCGAAGACGGGTGTGTGCAGGCTCTGGCCGGGCTGGATGGTCCAGCTGAGTCCTTCGTGGCCGAAGCCGCCGGTCCAGGTGGTCCGGCCGACCGGGTCGCGGTGCACGGTGATGCGCCAGCTTCCGCTCCAGGCCAGGGCGGTGCTCCAGACCTCGCCGTGTTCCTCGTCGGCGGTGCCGTCGTCGAGGGCGAGCCAGGGGTTGGCGTGGTGGCTGGTGACGCCGCGGCGGCTGGTGAGCACGGTCTCGGCGACCGGGAGCCGGTCGCGGTGCAACTGGAACTCGCTGTTCCAGCCGCCCACGAGGTGGCTGAGCCGGTAGTCGGGCAGTGCCGGTACCGTCCAGGAGGCCGAGTCCAGCCGGTCGACGGTGATCGGGCCCGAGTCGTCGGCTCCGGTGTGGGTGAGTTCCACCCAGCGCTCGATGACGTCACTGCCGGGGCGCACGCCGTAGCACAGTTCGGCGGCCAACGGGTAGCGGCGGTCGGCCAGTTGCAGGCGGAGTTCTCCGTCCCGGACCGTGTGGCCGGTAAAGGACCACTGGGTGCCGCGGGTGCCGTCGGCGAACCGCACCTGGAGGCCGGCCGGCCCGAACCGCGCACCGGTCTGCGGGGCCAATTCGTCCGGGGTGGGGTCTGTCTCGAAGCTGCTCGCGGCAGGTGAGGTGGCTGCGGGCAGTCCACAGAGGGCGTCGGTGTCGAGCATTTCCCCCCAGTGCAGATGCCGGGGGCTGCCGTCGGCGCCGATGCGCACGGCGTAGACGCTGTTCGGGGTCCGCAGGACCACCAGCCCGCGGGTGGGGTCGAAGGAAACGGATGAGGGCGTGGGAGGCACAGGAGGTCCCGAGGGGTGTCGAGCGTCGGTGAGGACCCGGGCAAACGGAAACGCCGAATGACGTTTGAAGTGGCCGGAGTTGGGCCAGAGCGTAGGGCCGCTCGAACGAGAAAATCAATACTGGACGAAGTTATTTATTTATCGTAGGTTGCCGCCGTGTTTCCAAACCACTCGCGACCACTGGTGACGGCACCGGCCGAAACCGCCATCCTCACCCTGCTGTTGGCCGAAAGCCCGCTCAGCCGGGTGGAGCTGGCCCGCCGGACGGGTCTGTCCTCGACCGCTGTGACCAAGGCCGCGCGACCACTCATCGACGACGGCTACCTGCACGAACTTCCCCCGGAGCGCACCGCTCCAGGGGCCGGACGCCCCGTGAACCCGCTGGCCGTCACTCCCGACCGGGAGTTCGTCGTCGGTGTGAAGATCAGTGCTGACACCCTCTTCGGCGCGGTCTGCGACCTGCAGGCCCACATGCGCACCACCGCCAGCCGACCGTTGGGCGACCGCGACCCGGCCGCCGTATGTGGGCTGCTGGCCGAACTCGTCGCCGAACTTCTCGACGCGAAACCCGAGTACCGGGCCCGCACCCGGCACCTGGGCATCGCGGTCTCCGGCGACGTGGACCGCCCCTGCGGGCATGTCCGCTACTCCGTGCTCCCCAACTGGCGCGACGTGCCGCTGGCCGAGACCGTCGCCGCGGCGACCGGCCTGACCGTCACCGTGGAGAACGACGTCAAGGCCATCACCGCCGCCGAGCACTGGTTCGGCGAGGGCATCGGCACCGAGTACTTCGCGCTGGTCACCATCGGAGCAGGGATCGGTTCCGGGATCGTCATCAATGGTGAGCTGGTCGCCGGCGCGTACGGCGTCGCCGGAGAAATGGGGCACATCAGCATCGACCCGGCCGGGCCACGGTGCCACTGCGGCCAGGTCGGCTGCGTCGAGGCCATCGCCTCCAGCGACGCCGTCCTCGCCGCCATCCGCTGTGCCACCGACGACCCGGACCTGGACTTCGACGGCGCCGTGCAGCTCGCCCGTGGTGGAGACCCCGCCGCGCAGGGCGTCTTCGCGAGGGCGGGCCACGCCATCGGCGTCGGCATCGCCACACTTGTGAACCTCGTAGGTCCCGAGCGCGTCGTCGTCACAGGCGAGGGGCTCGACACCTACGACCTTTTCGGAATGCACATCAGGGACGCCTACGAAGCGCACTGCTTCAAAGCAGCGGCGAAATGCCCGCTGACCCTGCGTCCGCTCCCCTGGGAGGAGTGGGCCCGCGGCGCCGCCGTCGTCGGCATCCAGGCCCTATTCCCCTGAACGAGTGTCACCATCCTGTTCGCCGGCCCAAGCTTCCGGCGCAACCGATGTCCATCACCGTCTGCCAACTGTGAATGCCGGACACCGGCTGCGCCGGACAACAACACGTACACCCAACCCTCTCAACCTGAAGGACGCGAAGTGAGCGCACGGAGCTCCAAGCTTAGCCGCAGAGGATTCCTCGGCGGATCCATCCTGTTCGTCGCCGGAGCGGCGGTCGGCTGCAGTACCGACCCGGCCGGCGGTGGCTCCTCCAGTGCGAAGACCACCCTGAATGTCTGGTCCCACGCCTACGGCGAGGCCGGCACCCAGCAGGCCCTCACCCGCTATGCCACCGCGTTCACCAAGGCCAACCCGGACATCGCGGTCAAGGTCACCTGGACCCCGGGCGACTACACCGCCAAGCTCAACGCGACCCTGCTCACCGACTCCGCCCCGGACGTCTTCGAGATAGGCGACTTCAGCGAGAGCTTCGCCCGGCGCGGCCAGATAGCCGAGCTGGACGACATCTACGGCAGCGCCAAGTCCGACTTCAACCCGGGCGCCCGCGAGATGGTGACTGTCGACGGCAAGCTCTACGGCGTCAAGACGCTCGACGACGTCATGATGCTCTACTTCCGCAAGAGCGTGCTGTCCAAGGCCGGCATCACCCCGCCCGACAGCTTCGACGCGCTCGCCGACGCGGCCAAGGCCCTGAGCTCCAAGAAGACCAAGGGTCTGTTCGTCGGCCAGGACGGCCTGGGCGACAGCGCCATCCTGTCCGTGTTCTCCAACGGCGGCGACCTCGTCACCGACGACGGCAAGGCGGGCTTCGGCTCCCCTCAGGCCGCCGAGGCCGTGGCCGGGCTCAAGCGCCTTCACGACGACCGGTCCCTGCTGCTCGGTTTCACCACCGACTGGTGGGATCCCTCCGCCCTCACCCAGAACGTCGTCCCGATGCAGTGGGGCGGCCTCTGGTCGATGCCCGCCATCAAGACCGCGCTCGGCGACGACTTCGGCATCCTGCCCTGGCCCGCCTTCAAGCCCGGCGGCAAGCCTGTGGTGCGCGTCGGTGGCTGGAGCACCTGCGTCAACGCCAAGGGCAAGAACGTGGACGCGGCCAAGAAGTTCGTCCAGTGGCTCTGGGTCCAGCAGACCGACCTCCAGACGGACTGGTCGCAGAGCTACGGCCTCCACATCCCGCCCCGCACGTCCGTCGCCGCCTCCGCCGACAAGCTGACCCAGGGGCCCGCCAAGGAGACCGTCGAGCTGGCCGCCAAGTACGGCAGGCACAACCCCAGCACCTGGAACAGCACAGTGAGCGGCCTCTTCACCGCGGCTGCGGCGAAGATCGTCAGCGGGAAGGGCGATGCGGAGCGGCTCCTGGCCGACGCGGCCAAGAAGGCCCAGGGCGAGATCGACAAGCAGCGCGCATGATGAAGTCCGCACCTCCGCCCACGCTTCACCACGAGCGTGTCGGGTGCCCCGCGGCCGAGCCGCGGGGCACCGCCCCCGTCCGCCGTTCCCGCCCGGACTGGCGTGCCTGGGGAGCGTTCGCACTGCTCGCCGGGCCCCTGCTGATCGGCCTGGGCCTCTTCAAGTACGTCGCCATCGGCTGGAGCTTCCTGCTCAGCCTCAGCGAGGCCCGCGGCACCATCGCCCTGGGTCACTGGGTCGGCCTGGACAACTACCAGGCGCTGCTCTCCAATGCGGTGTTCCGCAAGTCGCTCGGCCAGATCCTGCTGTTCACGGTGTTCATCGTGCCGGTGACGTTCGCCGCCTCGCTGGGGCTGGCGCTGCTGGTGCACCGGATCCGGCGCGGCCGGGCCATGCTGCGCACCGCCTTCCTGATCCCGGCCGCCGTCTCCTACGTCGCAGCCTCCCTGCTGTGGAAGATGAGCCTGTTCAACGGGCTGCCGAGCGGCATCGCCAACACGATCGGCGGATGGTTCGGCATGGATGCCGTCCCGTGGCTGCAGACCACCTCGCCGCCGCTGTACTGGGTCGTCCTCGTCACCCTCCGCCTCTGGCTCCAGGTCGGCTTCTACATGGTGCTCTTCCTGGCCGGGCTCCAGGCCATCCCCAAGGAGATGTACGAGGCCGCCGCCCTCGACGGCGCCACCGGCCTGCGCCTGTTGCGCAGGATCACCCTGCCGATGCTGCGCAACACCTCGGTGGCCGTCCTGATGCTGCAATTCATCGCCGCCTTCCAGGCGTTCGACGAGTTCTACAACCTGTTCAACAGCGGGCTGTCCGGGTCGGCCGCGGCCCCGATCCGAACCCCTCTGGGCTACCTCTACGACACCGCGATGGGCTCCCAGAACTATGGCCTCGGATCGGCCGGAGCCTTCGTACTCACCGCCCTCATCGTCGGTGTGACCCTGATCCAGGGCCGGCTCACCGGCTTCGGCAAGGGTGAGGAGTGAGCAGCATGACAACAACACGACAACTGCCGCAGGTAGTACGCCGGTCCGTGCGCGGCCTGCTGGCCGGCCTGCTGACGGCAGTGTTCCTGGCGCCCTTCTACCTGATGCTGCGCAACGCGCTGATGGACACGCAGGGCCTGACGTCGCCGGACTGGACCTGGTGGCCGTCGACGATGCACTGGGAGAACTTCACCTCGCTCTTCAGCGACCCCACCCTGCACATGGGCCAGGCCCTCGGCAACTCGTTGCTGATCGCCGCGATCACCGCCCCGGTGTCGACGCTCCTCGCCTCGGCCGCCGGATACGCCCTCGCGCGCATCCCGGTACCCGGACGCGGCGTCCTGCTCGCCCTGGTGGTGGCCACGCTGATGATCCCCGGCTCGGTGACGTTCGTCCCCACCTTCGTCGTCGTGGGCTCCATGGGCGGGGTCAACACTCTGTGGGGAATCATCGCACCCGGGCTGTTCAATCCCTTCGCCGTCCTGCTCTTCCGTAACTTCTACCTCCAGTTCCCCAGCGAGATCGAGGAGGCCGGACGCCTGGACGGGCTCGGCTGGCTCGGCCTCTACCGCCGGATCGCGTTGCCGTCATCCGGAGCGATGCTCGCCTCGCTCGGCGCGCTCGCCTTCATCGACAGCTGGAACGCCTTCCTGTGGCCGCTGGTCATCGGCCAGGACCCGTCCGCGTGGACGGCCCAGATCGCCCTGTCGACGTTCCTCACCTCACAGACCATCAACCTGCCCGGCCTGTTCGCCGGAGCCGTCGTGACCATCGCCCCACTGGTGGCCATGTTCCTGGTTGCCCAGCGCTACATCGTCGAAGGCATCGCCACCAGCGGCCTCAAGGGCTGAGCCGCACCTGACTCCGGACCGCCGGTCCGGGCCGCACCACCTGAAGATCCAACCCCCACACCCACCCCACCCTTGGAGGGGACAATCATGAGATCCGACAGGTCGGCTCCCGCCGTCAGGAGATTCTTCTCCCGAATCCTGCCTGCCACGGCAGCCGCGGTCACCCTCGTTCTCGCGGGAACCACCGGCTCAGTCGCAGCGCCCCCCAGCACCAACACCACTACTCCAATGACCGGACCGCAGTTGGCAGCCTCCTGGACGGGGCCGCTGAGTACCCGCGGGCGGTACATCGTCGATGCCGATGGCAACCGCTTCAAGCTGAAGGCCGGCAACTGGGCCGGTGCCCAGGGCACCTACGAGGGCAGCGGCGACGTCAACGACCCCGCGAACCACCAGGCGGACCAGATGTCGCACAACATCCCGTTGGGCCTGGACCGCGCGCCGATGAAGCAGATCACGGACGACTTCCACGCGCTCGGGCTGAACAGCATCCGGCTGCCCTTCGCCAACGCGATGATGCACGACACCACGGTCGTACCGGACTCGGCGGTCGCGGCCAACCCGCAGCTGAAGGGCAAGACCCCGCTGCAGGTGTTCGACGCGGTGGTGGCGGCCCTGACCGCCGAGGGGTTCGCGGTCATCCTCAACAACCACACCACCACCTACCGCTTCTGCTGCGGCCTGGACGGTAACGAGCGCTGGAACAGCGGCCAGTCCACCCAGCAGTGGCAGGACGACTGGCTCTTCCTGGTGAACCGCTACAAGGCGAACAAGCGTGTGGTCGGCGCCGACCTGCGCAACGAGATCCGCCGCGACACCTGGGACGATCCCAACTGGGGCCGGGGCGACGATCACGACGTGTACGCGGCCTTCGAGCTGGCGGGCACCCGCATCCTGCAGGCCGACCCCGACATGCTGATCATCATGGAGGGCATCAACTGGTACGGCATCCCGCTGGACGGGCTGGACTACGGCAGGCCGATGCTGACCCCGGTCCGCGAACTCTCCAACACCCTCACCACCTCGGGGAAGCTGGTCTACGCCGCGCACTTCTACGGCTACACCGGGCCGAACTACACGGGTGCCGACAGCGGACCGGGTCACACCAACGACTGGCCGTACGAGGACTTCCCGCTCGACAAGCTGAAGCAACTGGTGCACGACGAGGCCCTGTTCGTCACCCAGTCCGGCCAGCACTTCACTGCCCCCGTCTGGATCAGCGAGTTCGGCGCAGCCGGCCGGGGGTCGGACGACGCCAAGGAGAAGACCTGGTTCGACAACTTCACCGACATCCTGGTCGAGAACGACACCGACTTCGCCATCTGGCCGCTGGTCGGATGGACCGGTGCCAACGGTGTGCCGCAGGACAACTGGGCCCTGATCTCCTACGACTCCGCCGGCAATCGGCAGAGCCTCAACGACGCCGGTGACTGGCGGTCCGCCGACTGGAACAAGCTGGTCAATGGCGCTGGCGTCTCCGGTCCGGTCGCACAGGTCAACCACTGGAACATGCTCGACCTCGACTTCCGGGACCACAACGTCTCCTCCCGCATGCTCGCCCAGGGCGACTGGAGCCCCGGCTACCGCAAGGGCAACTGCCCCGACAGCCAGCGCCTGACCGGCCTCGGCCGCAGTGACAAGCGCGGCCTGTGCACCGACGCGAACCAGCCCGCCAAGGGTGCCGGTGACTGGGTGGCCGTCCATGACGAGCGCTACGTCACCCACGGTGACTGGGCCTCGGGCTACAACAAGCTCCAGTGCCCCGACAACACCTTCGCCGTCGGCTACAGCGTCAGTGGCAACGCCATGGCCGGCCTGCTCTGCGCACCGTCCGCGGCACCGCTGCCGCTCAACGGCCGCAACGTCTGGTTCGACCAGGGCAACAACCGCCCCGCCACGGGCGGCTCGGTCGAGAGCGACTGGGCTCCCGGCTACTACAAGGGTCAGTGCACCGACAACGAGTACGTCGCCGGCGTCGCCTTCACCTGGAAGTGGAACCACGGCGGTGTCCCCGACGCACTGCTCTGTCGTCCGCTGAGCTGACCCACCGCCATCAGTTCCATCAGTTCGATCAGTTCCATCAGTTCCATCAGTTCCATCAGTTCCATCAGTTCCATCATCGAGGAGACCACGGCCATGCCACGACTCGAGGTTGCCGCAGACGGCTTCCGTCTCGACGACCGACCGCTGCGGATCATCTCCGGCGGGCTGCACTACTTCCGGATCCATCCGGAGCAGTGGGCCGACCGGCTTCGCAAGGCACGCCTGATGGGGCTGAACACGATCGAGACCTACGTCCCATGGAATCTCCACTCGCCCCGTCCGGGTGAGTTCCGGCTGGACGGAGGTCTCGATCTCTCGCGGTTCCTCGATCTGGCCGCCGCCGAGGACCTGCACGTGCTGCTCCGCCCCGGCCCGTACATCTGCGCCGAGTGGGAGGGCGGCGGCCTGCCCTCCTGGCTGCTCGCCGACGAGGACATCGAACTGCGCAGCCGCGACCCGCGCTTCCTGAAGGCGGTGGACGACTACCTCGGCGCCCTGTTGCCGCCCGTCCTTCCTCACCTCTCCACGCGTGGCGGCCCGGTCCTCGCCGTACAACTGGAGAACGAGTACGGCGCGTACGGCGACGACTCCGGCTATCTGGAGAATCTGGCGGAGCTGCTGCACCGGCACGGAATCGACGTGCCGCTGTTCACCTGCGACCAGCCCGCCGACCTGGAGCGTGGCGGCCTCGACGGCGTCCTGCGCACCGTCAATCTCGGCAGCCGGGTGGACGCCGGGCTCGCCGCACTGCGCACGCATCAGCCGTCCGGGCCGCTGATGTGCAGCGAGTTCTGGATCGGCTGGTTCGACCGCTGGGGCGGCACCCATGTCACCCGCAGCGCGGCCGACGCCGCGGCGGACCTCGACCGGCTGCTCGCGGCCGGTGCCTCGGTCAACATCTACATGTTCCACGGCGGCACCAACTTCGGTTTCACCAACGGCGCCAACGACAAGGGCACCTACCGCGCCACCGTCACGTCGTACGACTACGACGCGCCCCTGAACGAGGCCGGCGACCCCGCCCCCAAATACGCCGCCTTCCGCGAGGTCATCGCCCGGTACGCGCCCGTCCCCGAGGAGCCGGTACCCGCGCCCGCGCCCAAGCTCGCCCCGGCCGTCGCCGAACTCACCGCATGCGCAAGCCTCCTGGACCAGTGCGAGCGGCTCGGCAGCGCGGTGCACGCCGACCGCCCGCAGGTCATGGAACGGCTCGGCCAGTCCTTCGGATTCCTCCTGTACGAGACGGCGCTCCCGGCGGCCGGTCCGGCCGTCCTCCGCATCGCCGAGGTGCGCGATCGCGCCCAGGTCTTCGTCGACGGCCAGCCGGTCGGCGTCCTGGAACGCGAGAACCATGAGCACACCCTCGCCTTCCGCACCCCCAGGCGCGGCGCGCAATTGGCCGTGCTGGTGGAGAACCAGGGCAGGGTCAACTACGGGCAGGGCATGCACGACCGCAAGGGACTGCTCGGCGAGGTCTCCGTCAACGCACTGGCCCCGGACGGCTGGTACAGCCGGTCGCTACCTCTCGACGACCTGGGCCGGCTGTCCTTCACCGCGTTCGATCCCGCCTCGCCCCCGGTCGGCCCCACGTTCCACCGTGGACACCTGGACATCGAGCAGCCGGCCGACGGCTACATCGCCCTGGACGGCTGGACCAAGGGCCACGTCTGGATCAACGGCTTCGCACTCGGCCGCTACTGGTCCCGAGGACCGCAGACCACGCTCTACGTCCCCGCACCGATCCTGAATACCGGCCGGAACGAGATCACGGTCCTCGAGCTGCACGGCTCCACCGCCCGCACGGTGGAACTTCGGGGCACTCCAGATCTGGGCCCCATCGAGGACTGACGTCCGCGACACCGGTCGGTACGCCTCAGCCGGTGGACCGACCGGCCACGCCGACACGAACATCCAGAGGGACCGAGAATGCCCCAGCACCCTGCCGGTGCCCATGACAGCGCCGCCCCGGCCGGATCCCCGGCAATCCGGTGGAGTCAGGCCGTCATCCACCAGCTGTACCCGCGCAGCTTCGCCGACGGGAACGGCGACGGCGTGGGCGACCTCCCGGGCGTGCGCAGCCGGCTGTCGTATCTGAAGGAGCTCGGCATCGACGCCCTGTGGCTGAACCCCTTCTACGCCTCCCCACAGGCCGACATCGGCTACGACATCGCCGACCACCGTGCGGTCCAGCCCACGCTCGGCACGCTGCTTGACGCCGACGCGCTGATCCGGGAGGCCCACGCGCTTGGGCTGCGCATCATCGTGGACCTCGTGCCCAACCACTCCTCCGACCAGCACGAGTGGCTCCTCCGCGCACTGGAGGAGGGCCCGGGATCGGCACCTTCACCCGCTCCCAGGGGAAGGACGGTTTCCGCGACGGCTGCCGGGTACCGATCCCGTGGACGGTCGAGGGCACCTCGTACGGTTTCGGCACGGGCGGCAGCTGCCTGCCGCAGCCCGAGGGCTGGGGAACCCTCGGCGTCGAAGCCCGGACCGGCGACCCGGACTCGACGCATGAGTTGTACCGCAGCGCGCTCGCGGTACGGCGGACGCACCCGGGCCTCGGCGCAGGTGATGCCGTCGAATGGACCGACGCGCCTGCGGGCGGTGCTCGTCTTCCGCCGCCAGGGCTTCGTCTGCACGATGAACACCACCGATGAGGCGGTACACATCCCCGCACCCGGGCGTCTACTGCTCGCCAGCTCCCCGGTCAGTCCCACCAACAGCTCCACGGCGCGAGCTTCGAGCCGGCCGCGAACACCACGGTGTGGTGGACGGTCTGGCGCCCCGTTCCCGCACCGCTCCTGACGGCCGGCTGGCCGGCCGCAACAAGATCACCGTCCTCCACCGACGACAGAGGAATCCATGCACAGCAAGCGACGCCTCACCGAGCAGCGGCTCGACCGGGTGCTGAACCAGCGCATCCGGCCCGCGGTCCACGCCCGTCCCGTCCCGGTCGAGATCGCGATCTGGAGCGTGCCGGGCGAGCCGGTCCCCGTGGCCGACGGCCTGGCCGCACCGTACGAACCCGTGACGCTCGGGCACCGGTGGGGGCCGCCCTGGTCCACGAGCTGGTTCAGGATCAGCGGCAGGGTTCCGGAGGAGTGGACCGGCCTGCGGGTCGAGGCGGTCATCGACCTCGGCTTCAACGTCACCGGCGCGGGCTTCTCCACCGAGGGCCTGGTCTACCGGGCGGACGGCAGCGTGGTGAAAGCCCTCAACCCCCGCAACGCCTATATCCCGGTCGCCGACCCGGCGGTCGGCGGCGAGGAGTTCACCTACTACGTCGAGGCCGCCGCCAACCCCAACCTGGTCGATGACCACATCCCGTCCCGGACCGGGGACCGGCCCTCCTGGATGACGGGAGTCGGCTCCGAGAGCGCACCCTTGTACCAGCTGCTCCGACTGGAGTTGGCGGTCTTCGACGCACAGGTGTGGGAACTCGTCCACGACCTGGACGGCCTCGGGGGGCTCATGCGCGAACTGCCCGAGGCCGACCCGCGCCGCTGGCAGCTCCTGCACACCATCGAGCGGGCCCTGGACGCAGTCGACCTGCAGGACATCGCCGGCAGCGCCACCGCCGCCCGCGAGGTGCTGCGCCCGGCGTTCGCCGCCCCCGCGGCCGCCAGCGCCCACCGCATGTCCGCCGTCGGACACGCCCACATCGACACCGCCTGGCTGTGGCCGCTGCGCGAAACCGTCCGCAAGGTCGCCAGGACGCTCTCCAATGTCACCCATCTCATGGACGACCACCCGGGCTTCCTCTTCGCCATGTCCCAGGCCCAGCAGCTGGCCTGGCTCAAGGAGCACCGCCCCGAGGTCTACGGCCGGGTTCAGGAGAAGGCGAAGAAGGGGCAGTTCCTCCCCGTCGGCAGCCTGTGGGTGGAACCGGACACCAACATCACCGGCGGCGAGGCCCTCGCCCGGCAGCTGATCCATGGAAAGCGCTTCTACCTCGACGAGTTCGGCGTCGAGACCGAGGAGATGTGGCTTCCCGACACCTTCGGCTACAACGCGGCCATGCCGCAGCTGATGAAACTGGCCGGGGTCCGGTGGTTCCTCACCCAGAAGATCTCCTGGAACACCACCAACAAGTTCCCGCACCACACCTTCTGGTGGGAGGGCATCGACGGCACCAGGATCTTCAGCCACTTCCCGCCGGTCGACACCTACAACGCCGAGATCACCGGCGCCGAACTCGCCCATGCCGTCAGCAACTTCCAGGACAAGGAGGCAGCCAACAGCTCGCTGCTCCCGTTCGGCTACGGAGACGGCGGCGGCGGCCCCACCCGGGAGATGCTGGCCCGGGCCGAGCGTCTCGTCGACCTGGAGGGCTCGGCCAGGGTCGTCATCGAGAGCCCCGCGGACTTCTTCGAGCGGGCACACGCCGAATACCCCGACGCGCCGGTGTGGCAGGGGGAGCTGTACCTGGAGTTCCACCGCGGCACGCTGACCAGCCAGCTGAGGACCAAACAGGGCAACCGACGCAGCGAGCACCTGCTGCGAGAGGCCGAGCTGTGGTCGGCGACCGCCGCCGTGCGCACCGGATTCGCGTACCCTTACCGGGCCCTGGACCGGCTGTGGAAGACGGTCCTGCTGCACCAGTTCCACGACATCCTGCCCGGCTCCTCCATCGCCTGGGTGCACCGGGAGGCGGAACAGACCTACGCCGCCGTCACCGCCGAGCTGTGCGCGATCACGCACGCCGCCCAGCGCGCCCTTGCCGGCGAAGGCAACCTGCCCTTGGTCTTCAACGCCGCTCCGTTCGCCCGCGACGGCGTCCCCGCCCTCGGCGCCACGCTCCGGACCGGGCCGCCGGGCCGACCCGTCGCCCCGGTCCCCTGCGGGGACGGCTTCGTGCTGGACAACGGCCTGGTCCGCGTCAAGATCGACGCCCAGGGCCTGGTGACCTCGGCGTACGACATCGCGGCCGACCGCGAAGCGCTGGCCCCCGGCACCGCCGCCAACCTCCTCCAGCTGCACCAGGACTTCCCCAACGAGTACGACGCCTGGGACATTGACGCCTTCTACCGCAACACCGTTCACAACCTCCTCGACGCCGACTCGGTCAGGGCAGAGGAAGGCGGTGTCCGGATCGTACGGACCTTCGGCGACTCCCGCATCGAACAGCTGGTCTCCCTGTCCAAGGGCTCCCGACGCCTGGACATCGACACCGAGATCGACTGGCACGAGAAGGAGAAGCTCCTCAAGGCCGCCTTCCCGCTCGACGTGCGGGCCGACCACTCCAGTGCGGAGATCCCCTTCGGACACGTCCGGCGCCCCACCCACACCAACACCAGTTGGGACGCCGCCAAGTTCGAGATCTGCGCCCACCGCTTCCTGCACCTCGGCGAACGGGGGTGGGGCGCGGCTGTGGTCAACGACTCGACCTACGGGCACGAGGTCACCCGAGACGTCCGCGCCGACGGCGGCACCACCACCACCGTCCGGCTCTCCCTGCTCCGCGCTCCCCGCTTCCCCGACCCGGATGCCGACCAGGGCCACCACCGCCTGCGATACGGGTTCGTCATCGGCGCCGACATCGCCGACGCCGTCCGCGAGGGCTACGCGTTCAACCAGCCGGAGCGCAGCCTCCCCGGCTCGACCGAGGTCCACCCGCTCGTCACCGCGGACAACGAGGCCGTCGTCATCGAGACGGTCAAACTTGCCGACGATCGTTCCGGCGACATCGTCGTACGCCTCTACGAGGCCCACGGCGGACGCGCACGAACCGTTCTGACCGCCGGCTTCCCGCTGGCGTCGGCGGCCGAGACCGATCTGCTGAAGCGCGAACTCGACCCGCGCGAGAACGTGGACGCCGTACAAGCGGACGGCCGAAGGGTGCGCCTGGCACTCCGCCCGTTCCAGATCCTCACTCTCCGGCTGAGGCGCCGGGCGGGTGACTGACCGAGGCCCTCCGGGACGGGCCGTCTCCACCGTCCGCAGCGTGCTGGTGGGATCTCACCCCGCGAGGGTGCCGCGGTATCCGGAGACCGCGCAATCCTGTCGCAGAGCCGTCAGAGCCAGTTTCCTGGCAGGCCATCCGTCCGTCCGTACCCGCCCCCGGGCCGGACAGGTGATGCCCCCTCGCGGAGTTCCGGTGCGGGACTCCTCCAACACGCCGCCCTCAGCGAGGACGCCGCCTTGAGGAACGCCTTCACCAGGACCGACCTCACCGACAGAGCCCTGCAAAGCGATCAAGTCGCACATCCCAATTGACGGTCGAGTCGTCGCGGGGCTCCGAGCAGCCGTGTTCCTTAAGCCACTCCATCGGCTCCACCATGCCGGTCATAGATCCCCGGGGTCACCGACCTTACAAGTGATCAGCCAACCCACGACCAAAAAAGGTAGGACCGCCGTGCCTGCACTCCCCGCCGCCGTCCTGTTCGACATGGACGGCACCCTGGTCGACACCGAGCACCTCTGGCTCCAGGTCACCGCCGAACTCGCCGCCGGCCTCGGCCACACCCTCACCGAGGAGGACCTGCCCGAGGTGCTCGGCCGCGCCGTCGACCACACCGCCGCCCATCTGTACCGCATGACCCGGACCAGCTTCACTGCGGATACCTTGGCCGAACTCCTCAGCGACGCTTTCCGCAGCAAGGTCGCCGCCGAGGTCGTCCCCCGGCCCGGCGCACTGGCGCTGCTCGCCGAACTGTGCGACGCTGCCGTGCCTACCGCGCTGGTCTCGTCCTCCCCCCGCCGCGTAGTAGACCTGGTCCTCGGCAGCCTCGGCGATCAGTGGTTCACCGTCGCCCTCGCCGCCGAGGACACCGAGCGCACCAAGCCCGACCCTGCCCCCTACCTGGCCGCCGCTGATCGACTCGGACTGGACCCTTCGAACTGCGTGGCCGTCGAGGACACTCCGACCGGGGTCGCCTCCGCGCGCGCCGCCGGCTGCTCGGTGGTGGCCGTTCCCTCCACCGTGCCGATCGCCAAGGCCGACCGGATCACCCTGCTGGACAGCCTCGAACAGGTCGACCTGGCGCTGCTCTCCGCGCTGACCGTGCCGACGACGCAGACCGCCTGATGCCGTCACCCACTGCTCGCGCTCGCATGTTCGCGAGAACCTGGGTCTACCAGGAATCAGGCGTGGTTCGTCTGAATGGCCTACAGGGTTTCCGGTAGGCCGGGTGGTCTACGCTCGTCCGGTGGAAAGGCGCCGCATCTCGGGGGAACCTCACCGCACACAACGCGCACCAGCAAAATACCAGGTCAGAAGCCCTTCGCGGCCGGTTCAAGGATGGCGACGCACTCCACATGGTGCGTCATCGGGAACACATCAACGGTTTCACCGGCCTCCCAACAGAGGCGGGCGTCCAGTTCGACGCCTCTGCCGCCCAACAACCGAACAGCAGCCTCGTCACCTGGACTGTCTGGGCCGGTCCGAGCCTCGACCACCCCACTTGGAGCCTCGCGGCTTCTCCTCGCACCCAGCCTCGCTGCTGGCCGATCCCACCGCGAATCTCGCCCAAGAAACCGGCACCCGCCGACCCACCGTGGCCGCCTGTCAACGCAGGACGCCCCTTGGCACCGCGTCGGCGGCCATCCCGCCAACAGCCGGGCCCACGGTCAGCCGCGCCCGCTGGACGCCAGCACCGTCCCCAGGTCGCAGCTCACGGCTTATCACCGCTGCAGTCCCGGACAAAGCTGGCTTCCCGGGCGCGGGGCGTAGGCAGCCTGTCCGCCTGGCTCCGAATTGGCCGAGTGACCTCGGAAGCACGGCCCCCGTGGCGACGACCTCGTCGCTCCAGGCCATGACGTCGAGCAGGAGCCCATCGAGTGGCCCCCGACCAACCCGGCGTACGTGTGCCCGCGCTCGAGTCCGTGCTGACCGTCGCGCTGAGCGCCGTAGTCCTTGCGCGGGAGAAGTCCTTCGCCCATGACGCCAGAACGGCACCCAAACAACACAGCGGGCAGACAGACGAGGCGTCGGGACCGCGTCAAAGCGGGGGAAGATGGCGGGCTGCTCGCGCTCATGTTGCTCACCGACTCGCGCCGCGGCGCGGCGCGTTGCTCGGGCCCGGACGGCGAACTGGTGCCCCTGGCCGAGCGGGACTTCCCGCAAAGCCGCCGCCGGTCGCCGACGGAAGGCTGAAGCCAATGTTCAGCCGGCGTCGACACCGAGTCCGGTCAGGAACGCCGCAGCGGCCGGGGTGGGGCGCAAGCGGCTCCAGACCAACCGCTCCGTGCGGGCGGGCGCGTCGCGGACGGGCAGCACATGTACTCCGGTCAGTTCCGCCGCGAAGGCGGCCGGAAGCATGGCGATGCCGAGCCCGCTGCGGACCAGCCGGACGATGAAGTCGGTGCCGCTGACCTCGAAGGCCACCTCACGGGTGAGCCCCATCGCCGCGAACGCCTCCTCCGACTGTGCCCGGGCCGCGGTGCCGTCGGGGTAGTCGACGAACATCTCCTTCGCCAGCTGTTCCAGACCCACTTCCGCCTCACCGGCCAGGGAGTGGGTGGGGGCCACGACGGCGACCAGTTCGCCCGTGGCGAGTTCGCGATCGCTCACGCCCTTCGGCCGGTAGCTCGGCAGCACGCCCAGGAACGCCACGTCGAGCGCGCCGTCCCGCACTTCCTGGACCAGGTCCTTGCTCGCCCCGTCGCGCAGGACGATGTGCACCTTCGGGTAGCGGAGGTGGAACGCCCGCAGCGCGGCCGGGATATCGACCGCGGCGACGGTCGGGATGGCTCCGACCGCCAGGCGTCCGCGGACCTCCCCCGCTGTGGCGGCCACTTCGGCACGGGCCCGTTCCGCCGCGTCCAGCGCCTGCCTGGCCTCCGGCAGGAACGCCTCGCCCGCCGCGGTGAGCCGCACCTGACGGCTGGTGCGGTCGAAGAGCCGGGCCCCCAGCTCCTTCTCCAGCCGCGCGATCTGATGGCTCAACGCGGACTGGACGACCAGACACCTCTTCGCGGCGCGGGTGAAGTTCCCCAGTTCGGCCACCGCCACGACGTACCGCATCTGCTGAAGTTCCATCCATCCATCGTGAACCACGATCGATGAAATGAAAAACATGTGTTGGACTCATGGATGGTGGATCCCCGACGCTGAGGGACATGGCTCATTCCACACACGGGACCCGAAGCCGGGCCGTCCCGCGCACTCTCCCCGATTCGCCCGCTCTCGGGCGCGGCCTCGTCCTGCTGATGGCCCTCGCCGCCGGACTCTCGGCCGCCGGCAACTATTTCGCGCAGCCGCTGCTCGACATCATCGAGGCGAATCTGCACATCGGTGTCACCGCGGCGGGGCTGCTCGTGACCGCCGCCCAGGCCGGATACGCGCTGGGCCTGATCCTGCTCGTTCCCCTCGGGGACATCATGGAACGCCGGCGACTCGCCGTGAGCCTGTTCGCGCTGACCGCCTTCTTCCTCCTGGCCACGGCCGCTGCCCCCACCGGCCCCCTGCTGATCGCCGGGACCCTGTTCACCGCGCTGACCTCCGTCGGCGCGCAGGTCGTGGTGCCGTTCGCGGCGACGCTCGCGGCTCCGGCCGAACGCGGCAGGATCGTCGGCGTCGTCATGTCCGGTGTCCTGCTCGGCGGGCTGTTCGGGCGGATGGCCTCCGGCGCACTGTCCGAGCTCGGCGGCTGGCGTACCGCGTACTGGGTCAACGCGCTGCTCATGGCCGTCATGGCGATACTTCTGCACAAACGGCTCCCCCGGCTGCCCCGGCAGCGCGACGCGGCCCCGATGTCGTACACCGGACTTCTGCGCTCCACACTGTCCCTGCTGCGGCAGGAGCCACTGCTGCGCTGGCGGGCAGCCATCGGCGCGTTCTCCATGGCCTCGTACAGCGTGCAGCTGACCGCGCTGACGTTTCTGCTGACCCGGCCCCCTTTCCGCTGGAACGCGGCCGCCATCGGACTCTTCGGTCTGGTGGGCGTCATCGGTGTGGTGGGCATGAACTTCGCGGCCCGGTTGAGCGACCGCGGCCGGGTACAGGCGGTGTCGGGAACGGCGGCCGCGCTCCTCACGCTCTCCTGGCTGCCGCTGCTGGCAGGCGAGTCCTCCCTGCTGTGGCTGGCGGTCGGGGTGATCTCGCTGAACATCGCCCAGCAGGCGGGACTCAACAGCGCACAGAATGTGATCTACGCGCTCCGCCCGGAGGCCCGCAACCGGATCAACTCCGGATTCATGACGCTCTTCTTCATGGGCGGGGCTGCCGGAGCCGCACTCGCTTCGGTGGTCTGGGCACGGGCGGGCTGGAGCGGCATCTGCGTGCTGGGCGGTTCGCTGGCCGCCGGAAGCCTTGTGCTGTGGGTCCTGGAGCGCGTCCGGATGGCCTCCGCCACACGTCCCGGGTCCGTCGCCGTCACTCGTTGACGGTCGTCAGCAGCACTACGGCGTCCTCCAGCGCCAGCAGCCCGTGCCGCTCCTGCGGGATCGGGTGGAGTCCTCCGGCACTCAGCTCCACATCGCCGGAGGGCGCCGTGAGGCGTACTCTGCCGCGGAGCACCTGGAGGGAGGCCGCGGCGGGTGCGTTGTGCTCGTCGAGGGCGGAGCCGGAGGTGAGGGCGATGACGGTCTGGCGCAGGGGTTCCTCATGCAGCAGGCGGTGGGCGCTGCGGCCGTGTGCTGAGGTGCGGGCCGCGGCCAGATGCTCGTCGGCGAGGGCATTCAGATCGTCCATATGCCCACTGTGCCGCAGCCCTCGTCCCCCCGCGATCCTGCCGCAGGCCCACCCCACGGATTGCCCGGTCGCCCCCGCCGGTTCCCCCGCGGTCAGTTCCGCAGCCAGGCCGTCGTGTCCTGCGGGAGCCTCCCCTCCCCGTCCAGCGGCCCGCTGGTGAGAAGAATGTCCGTGTGTCCGGGCAGTTCGACGGGTTCCGCGCCCAGATTGGCGACGCAGATCAGTCCTCCGGTCCGGGTGAAGGCGAGCACCCCGGGCGCCGAGGGCAGCCAGGTCATCAGCAGCGCACCGGAACCCGCGGCCACCCGGAAGCCCGGCTCGGTCCGGCGCAGCCGCAGAGCTTCGCGGTAGAGGCTGAGCATCGACTGCGGATCGGCGCTCTGCCGGTCGGCGGCGTACGAGGACCAGTCGGCCGGCTGCGGAAGCCACGGCTCCGCGGTGGAGCCGAAGCCGGCGTACGGAGCCTGCGCCGACCACGGCAGCGGCACCCGGCACCCGTCGCGTCCCGGGTCGGTGCCGCCCGAGCGGAAGTGCATGGGGTCCTGGATCCGGTCACGCGGAATATCCGCCTCCGGAAGACCCAGTTCCTCGCCCTGGTAGAGGTAGGCCGCACCGGGCAGGGCCAGTGACAGCAGGGCCGCGGCGCGGGCCCGCCGGGTGCCGAGTGCCAGGTCCGTCGGTGTGCCGAAGGACTTGGCCCCGAAGTCGAACCCGGTGTCCTCGCGGCCGTACCTGGTGACGGTCCGGGTCACATCGTGGTTGCACAGGACCCAGGTGGCGGGGGCGCCGACCGAGGCGTGCTCGGCGATCGTGTCGTCGATCGCGGTGCGCAGCTGCCCGGCCGCCCAGGGGCAGGCCAGGAAGTTGAAGTTGAAGGCGGTATGCAGTTCGTCGGGGCGCAGATAGCGGGCGAAGCGCTCGCTGTCCGGGAGCCAGACCTCGCCGACGAAGACCGCCCCGTACTGGTCGGCGATGGCCCGCCAGGAGCGGTAGATGTCGTGGAGTTCGTCGCGGTCGGTGAACGGGTGGGGGTCGCGGCCCTTGACGAAGTCGGGCAGTGCGGGGTCCTTGACGAGCAGGGCCGCCGAGTCGATCCGTACACCCGACACGCCCCGCTCGAACCAGAAGCGGAGCACGTCCTCGTGTTCCTGGCGGACGGCCGGGTGTGCCCAGTTGAGGTCGGGCTGCTGGGTGGCGAACAGGTGCAGGTACCACTCGCCGTCCTCGAGCCGGGTCCACGGGACGCCGCCGAATTCGGAGACCCAGCCGTTGGGCGGGAGCTCACCGTCCGTGCCGCGTCCGGTCCGGAAGTGGAAGAGTTCCCGCTCGGGGCTGCCGGGTCCGGCGGCGAGGGCCGCACGGAACCATGCGTGCTGGTCGGAGACATGGTTGGGGACGACGTCGACGATCGTACGGATGCCCAGCTCGCGGGCCTCCGCGATCAGCTTCTCGGCCTCGGCGAGACTGCCGAAGGCGGGGTCGATGGTGCGGTAGTCGGCCACGTCGTATCCGCCGTCGGCGAGCGGCGACAGATACCAGGGGGTGAACCAGATCGCGTCCACGCCCAGTTCGACTAGGTGGGGCAGCTTGGCCCGTACTCCCGCCAGATCTCCGGTTCCGTCACCGTCGCCATCGGCGAAGCTGCGTACATAGATCTGGTAGATGGCGGCGTCGCGCCACCAGTTCGCGGTGGCCTCGGACGGAAGACTGGCTGCCACGTGGCGTTCCTTTCGGGCAGGTGGGACTCCGCCGCCGGCCCCGGACAGCGGGGCGCTGGATGGGAGAGGGCCCACGGCGGAGTTCTGGGGGGACGGCGGTTCGACGGCAGCGGCTAACCCTTGAGGCCGCCCGCGGTGAGACCGCTCATGATGTTGCGCTGGAAGAGCAGGAAGATGAGGAGCGTCGGGACGGAGGCGATGGTGAGCGCGGCGATGAGTACGTTCTCGGGTACTCCGTTCGCCAGCGAGTAGATGCCCACGTTGAGGGTCTGTTTGCCCGGATCGGGCAGGGTGAGCATCGGCCAGAGGAAGTCCTTCCACACACCGACGATCGCGAAGATGGAGACGACGCCGAGGATCGGCCGGGAGATCGGCAGGACCACCGAGCGCAGGGTGCGCAGCGGCGTGGCTCCGTCGATGGCGGCAGCGTCCAGCAGTTCGCCCGGTATCGAGTCGAAGAACCGCTTCAGCAGGAAGATGTTGAAGGCGTTGGTGACGGACGGCAGCCAGATGACCCAGGGTGAGTTGAGCAGATTGCGCTGCACGATGGGCACGTCGAGGACCGTGAGGTACTGAGGTACGACGAGGACGGTGGCCGGGATCATCAGGGTGGCCAGCATCATGCCGAGGATGGCCTTGCCGAACACCGGGCGGAGTCTGGACAGCGAGTAGGCGGCGGCGACGTCGAAGAGCAGTTGGAAGGCGAGCGCGCCGAACGCGTAGTAGAAGGTGTTGAAGAGAAGTCCGGACAGGTCCATCACGGTCCAGGCCCGGGAGTAGTTCTCGGTGTGGACGGAGGTAGGGAAGGCGGTGGGCGGGCTCTGTACGGCTTCCTGGGTGGTCTTGAGTCCGCCGGTGACCATCCAGTAGAGCGGTCCCAGGAAGGCCACGGTGAACAGGATGATCACCAGGACGAAGACGATCCAGTAGACGGTCTTGCCCCGGGGCCTGGCGAGCTGGGCCGGTGAGATCAGGGTCCGTTGGCGTCCCTGGTCGGCGGCGCGCCGCCCGGCCCTGCGCCGCCCGGGGACGCGCCGTCGGGAGACAAGGGTGTTCGATGCCATGGTCAGCCCCCTACTGGTCTTCGCTGCTGCGGCTCAGTCGTACGTACACCGCGGAGAAGCCCGCGAGGACGACGAGCAGGACGAGGCCGAGTGCCGCCGCGCTGCCGTAGTTGTTGAAGTTGAAGGCGTACTGATAGATGAGGTAGACGACGGTGGTGGTGGAGCCCTCGGGGCCTGCGCCGTTGGTGAGCAGGAAGGGCTCGGTGAAGACCTGCATCGTCGCGATGATCTGCATCAGCAGAAGCAGCGAGAGGATGAGCCTGGTCTGCGGGACGGTGACGTGCCAGACCTTGCGCAGCAGCCCGGCGCCGTCGAGCTCGGCCGCTTCGTAGAGTTCGCCGGGGATGCCTTGGAGGGCGGCGAGATAGATCAGGGTGGCGCCGCCCATGTTCATCCAGGTGGCTGCGATGACGACCGAGAGCATGGCCGTGTCGGTGGACTGGAGCCATTGCCGGGCCGGGAGATGGAAGAGTTCCAGGACGCGGTTGAAGAGCCCGTAGCCGGGGTCGTAGAAATACTTGAAGAGGAGTACGGAGGCGACCGGGGGCAGCATCACCGGCAGATAGACCAGAAGTCGCAAGTAGCCCTGTCCGTGCCGGAATTCATTGAGGACGACGGCGACGACGAATGGCACCGCGAAGCCCAGCAGGAGCGCGAGCCCGGTGAAGAGCAGGGTGTTGCGCCAGGCCTGCCAGAAGGCCGGGTCGTTGAGGACGTGGCTGAGGTTGGACCAGCCGGCCCAGGTGGTCCGTCCGTCCTCGTTCTTCTGGAAGGCCAGGATGAACTCCCGGACCATCGGGTACCAGGAGAAGAACGAGAAGCAGAGCACCGCTCCGATCAGAAAGCCGTGCGCGGAGATATTGCGGCGCAGTGCTCGCCGGAACTCCTGGCGGGCAGAGTCCGTACGGGCGGGGCCCTGGTGTCCACCGCGTGGCCCGGTCGCCTTGCTGGTGGACAGGGTGGGGGCCGACATGATGTCTCCTCGGTGCCGGTGTGCTGAAGCGCAGACGGACGGCCGGATGCCGGGCCGGGGCGGTGCGCTCCCGGCCCCGCGCGTCCGTCACTGGCTCGCGAGAACCTGATTGACCTGCTGTTCGGCGGTGGAGAGCAGTTTGTCGATGTCGGCGTGTCTGTTGGTGAGGACCCCCGACATGGCGTTGTCGAGGATCTTGTAGATCTCCTGCGCCTTCGGCGGCTCGGCCTTGCCCTTGACGGGGTTGTCCATGAAGGCCTTGAAGTTCTCGACCGGCATGGTGGCGTTGGCGACCCGCTGTGCGTCGTCCTTCGTCTTGGTCGCGCCCAGGAAGAAGTTCGGCTGCGGCAGCCCGACGGGCAGCTGATCGGCCTTGGTGCGTGCCCAGTCGAACTGGCCCTTGCCCTGGGTGAGGTTCTTGAAGTTGAGCCAGGCGATGGCGGCCTTGATCTGGTTGGGCGAACTGCCCTTCTTGATCATGTAGTTGTTGCCGCCGAAGAGGGTTCCCTCGGCGCCGGGGATCGGGCCCATGCCGAAGTTCTCGTACTTGGCTCCGAGTTGCTGGACCATGTACGTGATGTCGTCGGGTGCGGCGAGGAACATGCCGAGCTTGTCGCTGGCTATCTGCTTCTGCAGATCGCCCCACTTCAGCAGCTGGGTCTGGCCCATGCTGCTGTCCTTCCAGCGCATGTCGTGCAGCTGCTGGAGGACCTGCTTGCCGGTGTCGTCGTTGAAGGCGGCCTTCTTGCCGGTGGAGTCGACGACGTCCCCGCCGAGGGAGTACTGGGCTGCGGTGAAGTGCCAGCCGCCCGTGTTGCCGGCGCTGTACTCGCCGTAGCCCGCGATGCCCTTGCCGAGTGCCGCGATCTTCCTGCCGGCCTCCCGGACCGCGTCCCAGGTTGCCGGTGGCTGGTCCGGGTCCAGGCCGGCCTGCGTGAACAGCTTCCGGTTGATCATCAGGCCCATGGTGTAGTTGCTGGTCGGCAGGGCGTAGAGCTTGCCGTCCTTGCGGGCCACATCGACCACCTGGGGCTGGATGTCCTTCAGCGCGGGCACCGTCCTGTCGGTGACGTACGCGGAGATGTCCTCGGCACCACCGTTGTCGAGCACCTGCTCCAGGTCGGTGAAGTAGGCGTAGAAGACGTCGGGTTGCGACTTCGCCTTGAGCATCGCCGTGAAGCGCGGCGGCTCCAGGCACTGGCCGGGGGTGGACTTCCCGTTGATCGTGACGTTCGGGTACGTCTTCCTGAACGTCTTGATGTCCTCGTTCCACTCCCGCAGTTCCGCGGCCTTGGCGGCCGGCGGCATGCAGTCGATCGAGATCGACACCTTCGCCTTCCGGTCGAGCGGGGCCGACGGGTCGAAAGAGCCCTCGGATCCGTCACCCTTGCCGCCCCCGCTGCTGCTCGTACCGCAGGAGACAAGGGCGGTCAGGGCGAGCGCGGTGACGAGGGTGACGGCGGAGGCACGGCGTGTACGGCGGAACCCAGCACTTCTCATCGGTGGTCCCCTTCGGGCATGAGCGCGGAAGGCCCTCGGCCTGCACTCTGCCGGGGCGCGGCACACTCAACCACCGCATACAGGGGAGAGCAATATCCCGCGCAATTTTCGTAAATGTTTGACAGCGCGATGCATGTGGCGTGCACAGATGGCAGGCGGCGCGAGAGCGAGAAGCGGGGCCCTGCGGCTGCGGGCCCCGCTCGTCGTGCACTGTCAGCCGGCCGGGATCAGAGTCCGCCGGTGTGCAGAAGCCGGTTCGGCGCACCCGGGCTCAGGCAGGACAGGATGTCCTCGGTGGACTGGTCGTCGAGCCGGAACGCGATGCCCTTCGGCGTGGCGCCCGGGTTCCTCTGCTTGCAGAGGGCGGCGACACCGGCAACATGCCGACTGGCCATGGCGGTTCCGTCGAGTGTGACGGAGCCGCCGCCGAGACCGGCGGAGACGATGTCCGCGCCGGGGCGTGGCGCCACGCACATGAGCCGTAGTTGCTGAAGTCCCTTGAGCGTGATCATCCGGAGAGCTCACACAATTGCGCGGATGTGCCCGCGCACGCGTCCCGGGCGGGACAGGCCATCAGCCGTTCGCGGTCCACCGGTACCTGACGTCCGGTTCCTTCTCCTCGTTGCGGCTGCCGTCGTCGAACCCGACCGCGGTGAAGCCGTACCGCTCGTAGAAGGCCCGGGCGTCGGTGTTGCGCTGGAAGACGTACAGAGTGAGCTCGTCGGGGGCGATCTCGCGCGCCTTGGCCAGGAGCAGCGAGCCGATGCCCCGACGCCGTACATCGGGTCGCAGATACAGGTGTTCCAGCTCGGTTCCGTCGAGGGAGGCGAACCCCAGCACGTCCCCGGACCCGGTCTCGGCGATCCACACCGTTGTTCCGGGCAGGACGACATGGGTCATCCAGGCCAGCGTGTCCTCGTCGCTGTGCACCTTCGGCAGGTACGGCATGGCCGCGGCGCGGGAGGCGAGGAACAGCCGGGTGAGCGGCTCCGCGTCCTCGGCGGCGGCCTCGCGCAGCAGAACGCGGTCGGCCTCTGCGGACTCGGTCAGTGCCATCTCGTCTCTTCCCGTTCGGTCGGAACCCGCCACTTCTCGCACTCTGCGGTGGGCTGCTCGTCGTCGTGGACAACCTATGTCGGACCGGAGCCACGCCTCCACAGGATTTGGGCTGTTCATCCGGGCCGGCCCCTCCCTCCGCGCCGGTGCGTGTCCACGGCGGGGCAGTCGCGGACCGGCGCGGGCCACCCGCGAAAATAGCGGAGGGGAAGATCGCAACGACCGACCGATACGGAGGAGTGGGCAGATGCCGCACGAACGAGCTGGACAGCCGGCCCGGCCGGAGGATCTCACCGACGTGGCCCGGCTGGTCACCGCTTATTACACGCTGCACCCGGATCCGGCCGAGCCCGGCCAGCGGGTGGCCTTCGGTACCTCCGGCCATCGCGGGTCGTCCACGGCCACCGCGTTCAACGAGGACCACATCGCCGCCACCAGCCAGGCCATCAGCGAGTACCGGGCGCTGCAGGGCACGGACGGGCCGCTCTTCCTCGGCGCCGACACCCATGCGCTGTCGGAACCGGCCCGGATCACCGCCATCGAGGTGTTCGCCGCCAATGACGTGACCGTGCTCATCGATCCGGCCGACGGCTATACCCCGACCCCGGCGGTGTCGCACGCCATCCTCACCCACAACCGGGGACGGACCTCGCAGCTCGCCGACGGTGTGGTGGTCACTCCGTCCCACAACCCGCCCGGTGACGGCGGGTTCAAGTACAACCCGCCGAACGGCGGCCCGGCCGGCTCCGAGGCCACCGGCTGGATCCAGGAGCGGGCCAACGAGATCATCGCGGCCGGAATGAAGGACGTACGACGGCTGCCCCATGTCCGCGCACGGGCGGCGTCGACCACCGGGACGTACGACTTCCTCGGCAGCTACGTCGCGGACCTGCCATCCGTGCTCGACCTGGACGCGATCCGCTCGGCGGAAGTACGCATCGGTGCCGACCCGTTGGGCGGAGCGTCGGTCGCGTACTGGGGCCGCATCGCCGAACAGCACCGGCTCGATCTGACCGTGGTCAATCCCCTGACCGACCCCACCTGGCAGTTCATGACGCTGGACTGGGACGGAAAGATCCGGATGGACTGCTCCTCGCCGTACGCGATGGCCTCTCTGATCGGGCAGCGCGACCGCTATCAGATCGCGACCGGGAACGACGCCGACGCCGACCGGCACGGCATCGTCACACCCGACGCCGGGCTGATGAACCCGAACCACTACCTCGCCGTCGCCATCGACTACCTGTACGCCCACCGCGACCAGTGGCCGGCCGCAGCGGGCATCGGCAAGACGCTGGTCTCCTCGGGAATGATCGACCGGGTCGCCACCGGCCTCGGCCGTGAGCTGGTCGAGGTGCCGGTCGGCTTCAAGTGGTTCGTGGACGGACTGGCCGACGGATCGCTCGGGTTCGGCGGCGAGGAATCGGCCGGGGCGTCCTTCCTGCGCCGAGACGGGTCGGTGTGGACGACCGACAAGGACGGCATCATCCTGGCGCTGCTCGCCTCCGAGATCCTCGCGGTGACGGGCAAGTCCCCGTCCGAGCACTATGCGGCGCTCACCGGCCGGTTCGGCGAGCCGGCGTACGCCCGGATCGACGCTCCCGCCGACCGCGAGCAGAAAGCGGTTCTCGCACGGCTCTCCCCCGAGCAGGTCACCGCCGACACCCTGGCCGGTGAACCCGTCACGGCCGTGCTGACAAAGGCGCCCGGCAACGGTGCACCGATCGGCGGCATCAAGGTGACCACCGAGAACGCCTGGTTCGCCGCCCGCCCATCGGGCACCGAGGACGTGTACAAGATCTATGCCGAGTCGTTCCTGGGCGCCGACCATCTCGGCCGGGTGCAGGAGGAGGCCAAGGCCGTGGTCTCCGCGGCGCTGGAGGCCTGAGACCGGCCGGGGCCGCCTCGGGCGGCCCCGGCCGTTCGGCGAGCTCAGCGCACGATGTCCACGAAGACCGGGTTGGTGTAGAACCAGGTGTCGAGCCATGGGTTGCCCTTGCCGGGCTCGTGCGGGAGCGGGCCGTGCGGGTCGACCGACGCACCGAGGAATCCCGTTCCGTGGCGCTTGCCGTCGCTGCCGCGCAGCCGCAGGTAGAACGGCTCGTCCGCGCGCCCGACCGGGATGCGCAGGGTGTACGTGCCGCGTCGGCCCGCAACGTCGGCGGTGTGGGCGAGCCGCGTGTCCGGGGCGTGCCAGTCGTCGCGGTCGGCGGCCGGGCCGCGGACCGCGCCGCGGATGACGTCGACGTGCTCCAGGCGCGGCAGCACGCCGTACGGATTGCGGCGGGAAGCGGCCGTCACCGTGACGGTGAGGGTGAGCTTCTCGCCGCGCCGGGCGCGCAGTCGGCCGCCGAGTGTGGCGCTGTTGCCGTGCTCGCCGCGCACCTTGACGTCGATGCCGTCGATGAGATGGCCGTGGTCGACCCAGACCCGGCCGGCCCGCAGCCCCTCCATCACCTGCCGGTAGCCGTACCGGGTGACGCCGACATGCGTACGGCTGAACTGGCCCGGCCAGAAGTCGCCGCCGGGCTGCGGCTCGGTGGTGTTGTACGGGTCGGGGACGTGGCCGGTGTTGTCGAAGTTCTGGCCGGGCGGCCATGCGCCGTTGACCCAGGTGTCCTGGGCGACGCGGTGGACGTCGGAGTTGGAGGTGATCGTGAAGAGCTTGCCCTCCGCCAGCATCGCGTCCCACAGGCCACCGACGGTGGCGGTCGCCCAGTCGAAGCCCCCGTAGGTGACGTACGCCTCGCGCGGGTAGCCGGGCCAGGAGTCGACGGAGGGTGAATTCGTGTACTCGCCGCGGATGTTGGTGTCCGGGTGCCAGCCCGGGATCGCCCCGGCCTGGGCGCCCGGGGCACCCTCCATACCGATCATGATCTCGGGGGCCGCGTCGCGCCAGCCTCGCATCTCGTGCGGGGAGTCGATGCCGAGCCGCATGGGGTGGTTGGCGAGGACGAGCACGTCGTCGACGTACCGGGCGCGGCGCTGCTCGGCCAGCCACTTGAGGGCCTTGACCGCGTGCGCCTCGTTCCGCGGGGTGTCGGGGTGCGTGGGGGCACCGGCGGTGTAGCCGAGCAGCTTGCCGTCGAAGGCTTCCTCGAAACGGGTGAGGAGGTCGACTTCATGCCGTCCGGGCGGTGAGAAGACGGTGCAGTGCTCGGCGCCGGGGATGTACCACTCCAGGCCCTGGAAGATCAGCATGCGCTCGTTGTCGGCACGGGCCTTGAGGATCTCCCGGTGCTCCTGAGCGGCGCCGAGCTCGGCATGGCCGATGTTGCTGTGCTCGGTGAAGACCATCCAGTCGAGGCCGAACTTCTGTCCTGCCGAGGCCAGCTGGGAGAAGGTGTACTTGGCGTCATGGCTGTAGACGGAGTGGTTGTGGTGATCGCCGACCAGATAGACCAGGTCGGGGGCGTGTCCGTGACCGAGTCCCTGGGACCGCCCTCCCCGGCTGTCGGCCAGCGCGGGCAGCGGCAGCGACGCGGCGGCGAAGGCCGCACCGAACAGACCGGCTCGGCGCATCAGCCCTCGGCGGCTGAGCCCCTGGGGGTCGAGTGACTCCGCGGGAACCTGGGGGTCGGCCCATTCGGGCACGGGGTGGGACATGGCGCGACATTCTCCTCAGTGCAGGGCGGCAACGGCCCGGGGCCCGGATCGTGACGCCGCCGTGGTGAGGGTTTCCTGATTCCGGAAATGCCGGGTGAACCCGGCCCGAAGGGCGGGGGGCGTACCTGTGACGCGCGGGATGTGGTGGCTGCGGGTCGGCTGGGCGGAGTCCGTTCAGCGCGATACGCCGGGCACATAACGGCACGTATCGCTACAATTTGGGCATGGGAGAACGGCCTGTAGCGCCGACTGCGCCCGAACTCGTTCTCGAAACCGACGCAGGACCGACTGTGATGAGTCCGAGCCGGGATTACCACGTCGGGCGCGACCCCATGAGTGACATCGTCATCGACGACGCACGGGTTTCGTGGCACCACGCGGTGCTGCGGCCCGTGGCCGACCACTGGTCGCTGGAGGACGAGGACAGTACGAACGGCACGTACACGGAGGGCAGGCGCATCCACGAGTCGGGCGTGGGCCCCGGCAGCGTCATCCGGTTCGGTCATCCCGCGGACGGGCCGTGCGCCGTGCTGATCGGCCAGGGCCCCCCGGCCTCCGCACTGCATCCTGCCGATCGCCCGTCCGCCGTCTCCGTGCCCGCGGCCACCGGTACGTTCCGGCAGCCGACCACCGTGCGGCCGCGGCCCGTCCACAACGTGAGCATCGGCCGCAGCGCCGACAACGACCTCGTCGTCGACGACCTGACCGTGTCGCACCGGCACGCCGAACTGAGGGCACATCCGGACGGCACGTACGAGATCGTCGACCTCGGCTCGTACAACGGCACGTATCTCAACGGCCAGCTGGTCGGCCGCGCCCCGGTCGCCGCCGGTGACATCGTCGGCATCGGGCACTCCGAGTTCTCTCTGGTCGGCGACGTGCTCCAGGAGTTCGTCGACACCGGTGAGGTCTCGCTCGATGTGCAGGACCTGGCGGTCACCGTGGACCGGGGCAGCAAGACCCTGCTCGACCATGTCTCCTTCCCGGTGGGCGAGAAGTGTCTGCTCGGCGTGGTGGGTCCGAGCGGCTCCGGTAAGTCCACCCTGCTCAACGCACTGACCGGCCTCCGCCCGGCCGACGAGGGCAGCGTCCTCTATGACGGCCGCGACCTGTACCACGACTACGCCGAGCTGCGCCATCGCATCGGGCTCGTCCCGCAGGACGACATCCTGCACTCCCAGCTGACCGTGCGCCGCGCCCTCGGATACGCCGCCGAGCTCCGCTTCCCGCACGACGCCGCCCCGTCCGAACGCCGGGCCCGGGTCGCCGAAGTGATTCGTGAGCTGGCTCTGGAAAGGCGGGCGGAGCAGCCGATCCACAGCCTCTCCGGCGGCCAGCGCAAGCGCGTCAGCGTCGCGCTGGAGCTGCTGACGAAGCCGTCGCTGCTCTTCCTCGACGAGCCGACCTCGGGCCTCGACCCCGGCATGGACCGCTCGGTCATGCATATGCTCCGGGGGCTGGCCGACGACGGGCGTACGGTCATCGTCGTCACGCACAGTGTGCTCAGCCTCGATGTCTGCGACCGGCTGCTGGTCCTCGCCCCCGGCGGGAAGACCGCCTTCTACGGGCCGCCGGACGACGCACTCGCCTTCCTCGGCTTCGAGCACTGGCCGGAGGCGTTCGAGGCGTTCGAGAACGACCGGGACCGGGCATGGTCGGCGCAGTACCGCGCGTCCTCGTTCCACCGGCAGTACATCGCGAACTCCACCGCGCAGCCCCGGCTGCCGCACACCGCGGTCGCCCCGGTCGCGCCACCGCCGAAGACCCGGAGCGGGGGCGCTCAGCTGCGGACGCTGGTCCGCCGCTATGCCGCCGCGCTGAGTGCCGACCGAACCTTCCTGGCCATCATGATCGCTCTGCCGTTCGTGATGGGCGCGATGACCCGGGCCCTGGCCGGCAGCCGGCTGACCCAGGACACAGCGATCAACGCGCTGCTGATCCTCTGTGTGGGCGGCGTGCTGACCGGCGCCGCCAACGCCGTACGGGAACTGGTCAAGGAACGGGCGATCTACCAGCGGGAGCGAGCCGTCGGGCTGTCCAGATCGGCGTATCTGATGTCCAAAGTGGTTGTCCTGGGCACCATTACGGTGCTGCAGGCCGTGGTCCTGACCCTCGTCGGTCTGGTGGGCGTCGATCTGAACGCCCCGGGCGGCAAGGGCGTTCTCCTGCCACCGCTGGTCGAGGTCACGCTGGCCGTGGCCCTGCTGTCGTTCTCGGCGATGATGCTCGGACTGGTCATCTCGGCGCTGGTACGCAAGGAGGAGGTCACCATGCCACTGCTGGTGCTCCTCGCCATCGTCCAGGTCGTCTTCTGCGGTGCGCTGCTGAAGCTGCACGGGGTGCCCGGCCTGGAGCAGCTGGCGTGGCTGGTGCCGTCCCGGTGGGCGCTCGCGGCGATGGGCGGGACCATCGGGCTCGGCAGGATCGTGCCGGGAAAGGTGAGCTCGGATCCGCTGTTCGAGCACTCCGCATCGGTGTGGCTGCTGAACATGGGGATGCTGGTGGTGCTGTCGGTCGTCTTCGGACTGGTGATCGCGCGGCTGCTGCGCCGGCACGAACCCGCCGTCATGCGGAAATAACGGAAGCAGGCGCCCATGGTGACTCCGGAGTTCCGTCCGACCCATGTCGTCCCCCGGGAGGGGCTGCCCGCCTGGGAGGCGCCGGACGTCTCGCGCCCCGCCGAACCGCTCGACCCGCTGCTCCCGGTACAGCTCATCGACCGGCGCGGGGACTGGGGGCAGGTCCTGTGCGCCAACGGCTGGTCGGCCTGGGTCGACGGCCGCCTGCTCGTCTCCGTACCGCAGGGGCCGCCGATGGCCGGGCAGCCACTCGCCCGTACGGCGGATCCGCGCCCCCTGCTGGCCCGGGTCCAGGAGTCGCTGGCCCAGTACCGGCGCGCCGCGGAGGAGCTGGCCGATGGGCGTATCGACGGGGAGACCTTCCGCCGTCGTACGCAGGGGCTGCGGGTGGGGATGGTCATGGACGGCGAGGCGGTGTGGCTGTACGACGCCGAGCACGAGCGCTGGGTGTACTGCGACGGGACGCGGCTGAGCACCTACGCGGCCTCGGCCGGACCGGGCAGGCCGAGTGCAGCCCAGGCGGATGGGCCGCCGGAGGCGGTCGAAGCGGATCCGACGCAGGTCGTCGCGCCCGAGCAGTTGGGGTACGCCCGAGCGCCGGAAGAGAACGACGAGGAACCGACGCAGATCGTCCGCCCGGAACAGACGGCCCGGGACCGGCCGCCGGCGGAGGACCACGAGGAGCCGACGCAGATCGTCCACCCGGTCGGCGAATCCGACCCGCCCGCCGCGCATCCGCCCACCCGGGCGGGTGACGGGTGGTGGCCTGCGAGCCCCGGCGCCCGGCTGCCGCGCACTCCTCGCGGGGCACCGAGCTGTCCGTCGGTAGGCCTTCCGGTCTGATCGGGAAGCAGATCGCGAGCTACGTGGTGGAGAGCGAGATCGGCTGCGGTGGCATGGCGGTGGTCTACCGGGCCAAGGATCTGCGACTGGACCGCACGGTCGCTCTCAAGCTGCTGGCACCCGAACTCGCGCGCAACGACACATTCCGCAAACGCTTCACCCATGAGTCACGGGTCGCGGCCGCGATCGACCATCCCCATAGCGTGCCGGTCTTCGAGGCCGGTGAGACCGAGGGCATTCTCTACATCGCCATGCGCTACGTCGCAGGTCAGGACCTGCGCGCCCGTCTGGACCGCGAGGGGCCGCTGGCCATCGGCACGGCGGTCCGGATCGCCGCGCAGGTGGCGTCCGCACTCGACGCCGCCCACGATCACGACCTGGTGCACCGGGACGTCGAGCCGGGCAACATCCTGGTCGCGGCGGGCACGGACAGCGACCACCCCGAGCATGTGTACCTCACCGACTTCGGCCTGACGAAGAAGTCGCTGTCGCTGACCGGATTCACCTCGGTGGGCCAGTTCGTCGGAACGCTCGACTACGTGGCGCCCGAGCAGATCTCCGGCCGTCCGGTGGACGGCCGGTGCGATGTCTACAGCCTGGCGTGTGTCGTCCACGAGACATTGGCCGGCGGGCCGCCGTTCCGGCGCGACGACGACATGGCTCTGCTGTGGGCCCACCGGTTCGACCCGCCGCCGCCCCTGAGCGAGCTGCGCCCCGATCTCCCGGCCGCGGTGGACGACGTACTGGCGAAGGCGCTGGCCAAGAGCCCGGATGACCGGTACGACTCATGTCTGCAGTTCGTGGCCGCCCTGCGTTCGGCCACCCGGGGCGGTGCGCGGGAGAACCATCCGCCGACCCTGGTCGACCGGCGGATCGCCGCGCGGCCCCCGGAGCCCGAGCCACCGCCCGGGCCGCCGCGGTGGGCACTGCCGGTGTTCCCCGGGCTCCGGCGGTAGGCGCGGTCGTCAGCCGGCCACTTCGCCGCGCCGCAGGACCCTGGAGCCGAGCAGACCGCCGAAGAACCCGGTGACCAGCCCCCAGAGTGCGGCCAGAGCGAGTGCGCTCCCCATGCGCGGGCGCAGGGTGACCTGCCCGCCGAGGCCGCCGTCCACATCCCCGATGCCCAGCAGCGACAGTCCGTAGTGCGCGGAGATGGGGACGGTCAGGCAGATGGTCAGCACGGTGAGTACGAGCCCCACCGCCATGTGCACGGCGTGCTGCCAGGGCGGCATCCGGGCGGGCGAGCCAATCGCCATGAGGAACGCGGCCGACAGGGTCAGGACCGCGGCAACGACCACCAGCCACCAGGACCGCGCGTCGGCATCGGCCAGCGTGGTGACGTCGAGGGTGGAGATGTCCGGAGTGCGGAGTACGGAGTCGAGCACATGCGGCACGGGCAGCCCGAACGGGCCGTCCACCCGTCCCTCCCACGACGCCCCGAGCCCCAGCGTGAAGGCGAGCCACACAAGGTTCGGCAGCCCCAGGAGAATCACGGCGAACGTCTCGGCCGGGTGACCGCGGGTCACCGCGACGACGAGCCCGACGACCAGTCCCACTACGACGTATGCGAGCAGCAACGCCACCATGGCGTACGCGGCCGGGCGCACCGGCTCCTGGAAGCGCACCAGCCGGGCGGGGAGCGGCGCCGCCCGCGACACGAGGAGAGCGAGGACGAGAACCCCTGCCAGCCAGATCAGGCCGAGGACGAGGGTGAGGACGACATCGGCCCGGAATCCGACCTCGGGGGATGCGTCGAACACGTCGCTGATGACTGTGCCGGTCGGGCCCCCGACCGCGACGGCGAACGTCTGGCGAGCGAGCAGCGAGAGGCCGATGAGCACCAGCGCCCAGAGCACTGCCACCCGGGCGGCCCAGCCCGCCAGTTCTCGGGTGCCCGCGACGGCCCGGTGACGCAGCGGGCGCAGAAAGCCCGCGGCGATCACCAGCGCGCCGGCCAGGGTCACCGAGAGCGGCAGCACCGAGAGGTCCGCGTGGGTCTTCGCGAGGTCCCCGGCGTCCCCAAAGAGGTCGACCGTGCCGCCCGCCGCCACCACGACGACAGCCGCGACGACGCGCGGGAACGCACCGTCCGGCAGAGCGGTCGCCCCGGCCGCCCACAGTCCGAGCGCGGCCGTGACCGCCATGGCCACCAGCCCGGCGAGCACCGTGACGAGGGCGTCGCCCCAGCCGTGCGCAGCGCTGTGTCCGTTGCCGCTCCGGTCCCCGGCTCCCTGTTCGCTCACGGGGCCACGCTAGGCACGGCGCCGGGCACTCCGCCCCTTGGGAGAGCCGGTCGGCGTCGGCTTGCGGGCCTCGCGAGCATGGCGCACACAATGTGCATGCAAGGGAAGATTCGGGACCGCTGCCTACCGCCCGGAAGAAGAACCCGTGAGTGACCGAACCCCGCCGTCCGGCCGCCCCACAGGACCACCCTCCGGCCCTCTCTCGGGCCCCACGCAACAGGGACCTGTGCCGGCGCCACCGCCGCACCGTCCCTCCGGCCCTCCGTCCGGACCGCCGGCCGGAGGCGGCTCCGGCAGCACGGGTGGACCCGGTGGGTGCGTTCGCGTCGGTCCTGGGGATCGGTCCCTCCGGCGTCCCCGGCTATCTGCGCTCGCTGACCCCGGTGCAACTCCGGCTGGACACCCGGGTCACCCAACCACGGGTACCGCAACGGTGCACCCACCGGCTTCATCCGCGACCACCGAACCGCAGGCTCCGGTGCCCCCGTCCACCGGGGCGCCGCCCCCATCGCCGGCGTCGGACACGGGGTCGGCCCCCGAGTCCGTGGCGCCTCGGTCCGCGCCGGAATCCGTGGCGACGCCCGCCCGGCCGGCCTCCGGTGGCACCCCGTCGGCCGGCGGGCCGACGGGCCGACGGGCCGACGGGCCGACGGGCCGACGGGCCGACGGGCCGACGGGCCGACGGGCCGACGGGCCGACGGGCGCATAGGAGGGTACTGAAGATCTTGGCCGGATCAGGGAGCGGCGTTCGGTGCGTGCAGCTGCAAGGCGCCGGAGTCCTCGAATGGGGTCTCCCCTGCTCGAACGAAGCTGAGAGCTCGGGGAAGGAGCTATGAGGGCGTTTCGGCAACGCCGCAGATGTGCGTGCCGGGCGTCGCGAGCCCGGCCAAGATCTCCAGCGCCCTCCTAGCTAGGAGGGGACGCGGAGCGGCATGAGCCGTCGTTCTTGCGTGGTCCCGGCGGCTGTTCATCCGTCTGCCACTGAGCAGTGGCGAAGCGGGCAGGGTACGTCGACGCTTGTCCCTACCCACCGATACGCGCGGTGGACGGAGCCTGATGGGGGTGAATCCGTGTCGGACCCGGACGCCGGTGCACCGAACCCGGGGTCGACTCCGGTCGACGGTATGGGGGCGGCGGTCCTCCACACGTTGTTCGCCCAGTCCGCGGTGGGCCTGCATGTTCTGGACACGCAGTTGCGGGTGGTGCGGGCGAACCCCCTTTCCGACGTCGTCCCCGCCGAGCTCCTTGCGGGGCGTCACTTCACCGACGCGTACCACCTCGAACAACCACACGAAGCGGAGCGAATGCTGCGCGGAGTGCTGGACACCGGCGTGGCCTCGCGCGACCGCGTGATCCGCGGCCGGCTCCAGGACGCCCCCGGCCCCACTCGCAGCCTCAGGGTGTCCGTCTACCGTCTGGACGATGCGGACGGTGACACCCTCGGACTGCTGGCCACGGTCGTCGATATCAACGAGCAGGAGAAGGCGCGCGTCCGGGCGGCGTGTCTCGCCGCGGTGCGCACGCGGGTGGGCAGGTCACTCGATGTGGCGGCCACCTGCGAGGGGCTCGTCGAGGCCGTCGTTCCGGTGTTCGCCGACTTCGCCGTGGTCGAGGTGGTGGACGAGGTCCTGCGCGGCTCGGATCCGCCGACCGGACCCCTGGGGCGCGACGTCCCACTGCGCCGCGCGGCAGTCCGAGGCCTCGGCGCCGACGGTCGCAGGGACGGCCTGGTCGGGGAGATGCGCAGGCTGCCCGCCCGTACCCCCTACGGTCTGGCCGCGTCGGATCTCCGGCCCCGTCTCGTCCAGATCGGTCCCCGGACACCGTGGCTCGACGCGGACCCCGACAGCACCCGGATGATCGAAGCGACCCGGGCCCACTCCTTGATCGTGGTCCCGCTGAAGCTGCACGGCACGGTCCTCGGTCTGGTGAGTCTCTACCGGTGCCGGGGTACGGAGCCCTATGAGGAGAACGATGTCCCGCTCGCTCTGACCGCAGCCGCTCATGTCGCACTGAGCGTCGACAACGCACGGCGCTACGAGCGCGACCATGTGATCGCGTCGACGGTCCAACGCCGCCTCCTCCCCCAGCGCGACGGTGACCGGATCGCTGTGGAGACGGCACACGTCCTGCTGCCCGGGCGCAACAGCGGCTGCTGGTTCGACACCATCGGTCTCTCCGGCGCGCGCACCGCTCTGATCATCGGCAATGTCGAGGGTCCCGGCCTCCAGACGGCCATCACCATGGGGCAGTTGCGGACCGTCATCCACGCGCTGGCCGGTCTCGACCTGGAGCCGGACGAAGTGCTTGCCCGGCTCAGCGACACCGCCGGCCGCCTGGCCGTCGAACGGGCATCGCTTCCGCCCGGCGACCGACTGCACCGTGAATCGCCCGAGGCGACCTGCATGTACGCGGTCTACAACCCGTTCTCCCGTACCTGCACCATCGCACGGGCGGGGCATCCGACGCCGGTTCTCGTCACGCCCGACGGCACCACGACCACCCTGGACGTACCCCAAGGGCCCTCGCTCTTCTCCACCGACAGTTCGCCGTTCGCCACCGCTGCCTTCGAACTCGACGAAGGCAGCGTTCTGGCGTTCTTCACCGGCACCCTCCTGACCGGCCACGGGTCCGCAAACCGGGTACGGGAATCGCTCGCGCAGCCCGGCCGGAGTCTGCAGGACCTGTGCGACGACGTCGCCTACACCCTTCCGGCCGAGGACTGTCCCGAGGGCGCCGCCCTTCTTCTCGCACGTACCGGCGTCGTCCCGCCCGAACGGGTCGCGACCTGGGAGCTGGCCCATGACCGGACCACGCCCGCCATCGCCCGTACGCTCGTGCGCGACCGGCTCGACGGCTGGAACCTCGACGAGGAGACGACCGAGGCGACCGAACTCATCGTGAGCGAACTGATCACCAACGCCGTCCGCTACGGCACCCCTCCACTGCAACTGCGGCTGATCCTGGGCCGCTCGCTCACCTGCGAGGTGCACGACAGCAGTCGGGTGTCACCCCATCTGCGCCATGCGCGCACCGTCGACGAGGGCGGGCGCGGACTGTTCATCGTCTCCCAGCTCGCCACCCACTGGGGCACCCGGTACAGCAGCGACGGCAAGGCCCTGTGGACCGAGCAGGAGATCCCGTCCTTGGCGGATGAGTCCTGACCTCGGCATGCGGCACCCGCTGCGCACGGCCGCCTTCCTCGTGGCGGCCGTGCGCACGCTGGTGATGGCGATGACCGCGACAGAGCGCAGCACCGTGGTGCCCCCCTCGTTCCACCAGTCGGTACCCGGCAACGAAGGTGGCGCCCCGCGGCCGGGCTGGCCGCGGGGCGCCACGATCAGGGTGGTGGCGGCCGTTCCGGGGACGGAGAGCGGTCGCCGGTCGCGTCAGTCGCGACCGTCGTGGTGGTTACGGCCGCCACGGTCGTCGCGGCTGTCGTGACCGTTACGGCTGTCGTGACCGTTACGGCCGTCGTGACCATTGCGGCCGTCGTGGTCCCGGTCGTGGCGGTCCAGGCCATCGCGGTCCCGGCCGTCACGGTCCCGGCCATCGCGGTCCCGGCCATCGCGGTCCCGGCCGTCACGGTCCCGGCCATCGCGGTCCCGGCCGTCACGGTCCCGGTCGCGGCGGTCCCGGTCGCGGCCATCGCGGTCGCGGCCATCGCGGTCCCGGTCGCGGTCGCGGCCCCAGGACTTCGAGTCGACCCTGCGACCGTACGCGTCCCGCAGAGTCGCCGTGTCGCTGGCGTCCCATACGTGGTTGCGAAGGTCCTGGTAGACGTCGCGGCTGGTGTCGCGGCCGACTCCGGTGTGCACACGCACCGATGAGCGGCCGGCCAGCCGCAGGTCGAACCGGTAGGTGCGGCGGCTCTCGTCGCTCAGGGTCCAGCCGCGGAGGTTGACCGAGTGACGGCCGGTGTTGGTGACGGTGACCCATTCACCGTTGAGGCTCCGGTTGGAGCCATTGTCGTAGCCAGGACTGTTGTACTGGATCGCGCCCAGGACCACGGCCGAACGCGGGTCGGTCTGGGTGTGGCCGTGACCGCGGTCGCGACCGATCCCGTGGTCGTGTTCGTCTGCGATCGCCGGCAGTGCGGCGGCGGCCACCAGTGCGCCGGAGGCGAGAACGGTAGCGGTGAACCGCCGTGCGGAACGGGACATGAAGACCCCTCAGATGCGGGCCCGGACCGTGCGGTCCGAGCGTTTTCCGGTCTCGGCCTGTTGCCGAGAACGCACACTGTGGCCCGATCGCCCGAGTCACGAAAGACGCACCGATACGCGTTACGAAGTACGGACATTTCCGTCACACGCACCTGTAACCGGCACGCATCCAACCCCCCGAGTACCTGCCAACCCCTGCCTGCTGCACCCATCCGCGCGACACCGAACCGATGCCGCCAGTGGCGGCATCCAGTACCCGGCGCACACCCACGCACCCCCCGTGTGACCGGTCCGGGAAATCCGTAACAACCACCGCCCGTACAGCCTTGAACACCCGTTCCCTTACCTACGGAAAGAAGAATGACAGTTCTGCCGCGAGCCATTGCACCGCGAGGACAACAGTGGTTGAGTGACAGAGGAAGATATGAATTGAGGTTCAGAACATCGCTGACACGCCCTCGCCGAGCCGGCCATCGCCGCGGGTATCGCCGCAGGTGGGCTGCCTGCGGCGAATGCACAGCTGTCGGCCACCACCGTGATCGGGGCGGTCGCGAGGCACTTCTCGGCCCGTTGTCCCCGGTCGGCGAGCGGACCGACCCGGGACCGGTCGTAGAGGGCATCGCCACGCTGTGCCTCAGAGCCGTCGTAGCCGACGGCACCTGATCGCGAGCCGCACACCGCCGTACCCACTCCCCCGCCGCCCCGCCCATCGACCCAGGACAGGAACCCGCGATGACCGTCACCCCGCACCGGACCGACGTGCGGCCCGAGGCCCCCGCGCCGCACCCCACCCATGAGGTCACCAACCAGGCGCCGCCCCGGACCGGCCTCGACGAGTACGGCACCAATCTGCCGCTCGCACAGGCCGTCCGGACGTTCGGCGCGGCCTGGCACGAGCCGGAGCTGCACGACATCGGCACCCTGGTCGGTTCCGAGCGGTTCCAGATCAGTGCGGAGCTCGCCCACACCTCCCCGCCCGTCCTGCGCACCCATGACCGGTACGGCAACCGCGTCGACGAGATCGACTTCCACCCCGCGTACCACGAGGTCATCGGCGCGGCGGTGAGTCATGGCACACACACCGCGGGCTGGGCCGACCCGAAGCCCGGAGCAGCGGTGGCGCGGGCGGCTTCGTTCATGCTGTTCGCCCAGATCGAGCCCGGCCACGCCTGCCCGATGTCCATGTCGCATGCCGTGGTCCCGGTCCTGCAGCGCGATCCGGACGTGGGACGGGACTGGCTGCCCGGCCTGCTCAGCCGTTCCTACGACCCCCGGCTGATCGCTCCCGGCAGCAAGTCCGGGCTGACCTTCGGCATGGGGATGACGGAGAAGCAGGGCGGCTCCGACGTCCGCGCCAACACCACGCGCGCCGTCCCGCTCGCCTCCGACCCCGAGGGGCGGGCCCATCTGCTCACCGGCCACAAGTGGTTCTTCTCGGCCCCGCAGTCGGACGCCTTCCTGGTCCTGGCCCAGGCCGAGGCCGGGCTCACCTGCTTTCTCGTACCGCGGGTACTGGCCGACGGCACCCTTAACACCGTCCGCATCCAGCGGCTGAAGAACAAGCTCGGCAACAAGTCGAACGCCTCCTCCGAGGTGGAGTTCGACGGCACCTGGGCGGTGCGGGTCGGCGAGCCCGGCCGCGGCGTCCCCACCATCATCGAGATGGTCAACCACACCCGGCTCGACTGTGTGCTCGGCACCACCGCCGGCATGCGCCAGTCGGTGTCCGAGGCGATCTGGCACGCACATCACCGCAGCGCGTTCGGTGCCCGGCTGGTCGACCAGCCGGCCATGACGGCGGTCCTTGCCGATCTGGCGCTGGAGACGGAGGCCGCGACCTGGACCTCACTGCGCCTGGCCCATGCCTACGAGGCCGACAGCGGCGAGTCCGAGGCGATGTTCCGGCGGCTGGCCACCGCGGTGTCCAAGTACTGGATCTGCAAGCGCGGCCCGCACCACGCCTACGAAGCGCTGGAGTGTCTGGGCGGAAACGGCTACACCGAGGACTGGCCACTGGCCCGGCGCTACCGCGAACAGCCGGTGATGGCGGTGTGGGAGGGCTCCGGAAACGTCATCGCGCTCGATGTGCTGCGGGGCATGGCCAGGACCCCGCAGTCGCTGAACGCCTTCTGGGCCGAGCTGGAGACCACGGCCGGTGCCAGTTCCGTGCTGGACGCACACAACCGTCGGGTACGCCAGGAGCTGGCCGAGGACCTGCGCGACCCGCTGGCCGCGCAGACCCGCGCCCGGGCGACCGTCGAGGGCATGGCGCTGGCTCTGCAGTCCTCGCTCATGCTGCGCCACGCTCCCGCGGCAACGGCCGAAGCATTCGTCGCCGCCCGGCTCGGCGAGGCCCGTGGCCATCAGTACGGCATCCTGCCGCGCGGCACCGATGCAGCGGCGATCGTGGAGCGGCACTTCGGCGGGACCATCTGAGGCAGTCACCGCCGCCGATCGCCCGGTGCGGCAACGACAGACGGGCAGAGGCCGAAGAGAGCCCCCGCCCGTCGTCGTACGGCGTATCCGCCGGCATGGGCGTTAGGTTGGCTCCCATGGAGTCGAGACCCCGCACGCTGTGGCTGCGCACCGAACCCCTCCACTCAGTGATCTACTTCGACGAGGAGTGCCGGGGCATCGGCCGGTCCGTGGGCCTCAAGGGTTTCTGGATGGGCTACTTCGCCACCCGTACGGCCCCCATGGGGCCGGTCCTCCCCGAGACCGCGACCGCTGTCCTTGCCGTCTTCGCCCAGGGCATGGTGGCCCGGGCGCTGCCCGCCGCGTGGCAGATCGTCACCCCCGAAAGGCTTACGGACCTCCGCGCACAGCTTGCCGCGCGGGCGCTGCGCAGACTGGTCCCCGGCATCGGCACTCTTGCCGAACAGCTCACCCCGCCGCTCGCGGCGATGGTCGAGGACGCATCGGCCCTCGCGCGTCCGCTGTTCGCCGCGAACCGCCCGCTGTGCGAGCGCGCCGACCCGGTGGAACGCCTGTGGCAACTCACCACCGCGCTGAGGGAGTTCCGGGGCGACGCGCACGCCGCCGCCCTTGCCGACCACGGTATCGACGCCCCCGAGGCGCTCGTTCTCGCCGCCGCCACCGACCGTGTTCCGCGCGAGGGCATCCAGCTCGACCGGGGGTGGAGCGACATGGAGTGGGCGGCTGCCGAGGAACGGCTGCGCTCCCGCGGGCTGATCGACGCGGAGTCGGCTGTCACGCCGCGCGGTCGGGAGGAACGGGATCTGATCGAGGACACCACCGACCGGCTGGCCGCCCGGCTGCTGCGCCCCCTCACCGACAGCATGGTGGACGCGGTGCTCGCCGCTCTGGAGCTGCCGGCCCGGCAGGTGCTGGAGGCTGGACTGCTGCCGTTCCCGAACCCGATCGGCCTGCCCCGGCCCGTCTAGCCAGGAGGGTGCTCCGCAGGGCGTCGGCGGGTCCAGCCGAGCAGGATCACCGAGCACACCGCCGCGAAGGCGCACCAGGTCGAGACGGACTCCAGCCGCCAAAGCGCCGCACAGACGGCGGCCCCGACCGCGACCAGCACGCCGAGCCATCGCAGCAGGCGGTCCCCGGCCAGGAGCAGTGAGCCCACCGTGGCCAGAAGGTACCCGCCGACCAGCAGCCCGGAGCCGGGGAGGCCGAGGACGCAGCCGAGGGTGTGCCCGCGGATCTCTGCGGTCACGGGACGGGTCGCCAGACAGTAGGGAGCGGGACGGCGGTCGCGATTCCGGCCGCGAGGGGCACCAGCACCCGCCGTCGGGCGTGCGGCGGCGCGGCGCACAGCACACCCGACGGAACCCACAACGGCAGCAACGGAAGGGCGATGACGGCCCAGGCAAGGGTGGCGGGCCCGGTGCCACCGCCCGAGCGCCAGATCACGGACTCGATGATCTGATGGGCCCCGAGGAGCAGCGGCCGCGCCGCAAGCGGCAGGTCACGGACCCGGCGCAGCTGCGCGACACACGCCACTCCGACGGCGGCGATGCAGGTGCCCGCGACGAGATCGGCGGTCGCGCTCCAGCACATGTCTCCCCCCTGGACCCGGCATTGTGGCTTCGGCCTCTCCCGTACGCAACGCCACGGCTCTCCCGGCAGGCGCCCGATGTGTCACGAGCGGCACACTCCGCCGCAGCGGCAACGGCTGCGACTGCGGCTGCGGCTGCGGCTGCGGCTGCGGCTGCGGCTGCGGCGGGCGAGGATCACTGCCAGTGCCGCGATTGCGAGCACGGCAAAGACTCCCGCCGCGCGCCTGGCCACCGGGCCGGCTGCTGTGCGTGGCAGATCGATCGGCTCGGTCTCGCGCATCGGCGTGCTGTCGGACGCGGCGGATTGCGTACCGTCGGTCACGGAAGCAGCAGTGGCCGGTGTTGTCGTGGACGGTTCTCCCGTGGCCGACAGCTTCTGTGACAGGCAGTCGGCGAACCGGCCGATGAGTTTGTCGCTCACATCGGCCATGACCCCGCGGCCGAACTGGGCCGGCCGCCCGGTGACGGTCAGGTCGGTGGTCACGGCGACCGTCGTCCCTCCGTCGTGATCGGCCAGGGTGCCGGTCACCGTGGCGCTCGCCGTGCCCTGGCCCCGTACTTCGTTGCCCCGGGCCGACAGGACCACGCGGTGGGCCGACTCGTCCTTCTCCAGGAAGGTCGCCGTGCCCCGGTACGTCACGGTGATCGGTCCCACCCGCACCTTCACGGAGCCCTTGATGGTGTCGCCGTCGAATTCCTCCACGGTCGCACCCGGCATGCGGTGCGAGACACGTTCGATGTCGAGGAGCGCCCGCCAGGCATCGTCGACCGGGGCCGGCACGGTGAATGAGTTCTCCAGCTGCATGGTCTGCTCCTCACACGAATCACAGGGTCACGAAGTCATACGGATTTCAGCCGCGGCGGGTGGATCGCCCCGACCGTGTCCGCGAGCGGGCTGCCGGTGCCGCCCCAGCGCAGTGCGACGATCTCCGCCGCGATCGAGACGGCCACCTCCTCGGGGGTACGCGCGCCGAGGTCGAGGCCGATGGGCGAGCGCAGCCGTGAAAGTGCCGCTTCGCCGAGACCGGTCGCGCGCAGCCGGGCCAGGCGGTCCTCGTGGGTCCGACGGCTGCCCATCACGCCGATGTACGCGGCCGGGGTGCGCAGGGCCACCTCCAGCAGCGGGACGTCGAACTTCGGGTCGTGGGTGAGTACGCACATCACGGTCCGCCCGTCGATCTCCGTGTCGCTCAGATACCGGTGCGGCCAGTCGACGACCACCTCCGCACCGTCCGGGAAGCGGCGGGGGTCGGCGAAGGCGGGGCGGGCGTCGCAGACGGTGACGCGGTAGCCGAGGAACGCACCGATCCGGGCCACCGCGGCAGCGAAGTCGATGGCGCCGAAGACCAGCATCCGGGGCGGCGGGGCGAACGACTGGAAGAACACGGTGACGTCGTCCTCGCGCCGTTCACCGTTGGGGCCGTAGTGCCGCAAGCCGGTTGCGCCCAGGGCGAGTTCTCCACGCGCGTCGGCGGTGACGGCGGCGTCGAGGCCGCTCGCGCCCAGCGATCCGGAGACGGTGTCCGGCCAGACGGCGAGGGCGGCGCCGCGCGGGGCGGGTCCGTCGGTCACGGTGGCGACCACCACCGGGCGGTGCCCGGCAACCGATGCGGCGACCTCGCCGAAGGAGGTGTCGTACACCGCCGTCACGGGACGCACGAGGAGGGTGATCTCGCCGCCGCAGGTGAGGCCGACCGCGAAGGCGTCCTCGTCGCTGTAGCCGAAGGTCTGGAGCTGGGCCCGGCCCGTTTCCACGACCTCCTTGGCCAGTTCGAAGACGGCGCCCTCGACGCAGCCGCCGGAGACGCTGCCCACGACCTCGTCGTCCGGTCCCACGGCCATCGCCGCGCCGGGGCCGCGCGGAGCGCTGCGGCTGACCGCGACGACGGTGGCGAGCCCGAACGGTTCCCCGGCGGTGTACCAGCGGCTGAGCTCCGGAAGGATCTCACGCATCGGCGGCCGCCCCTCGTACCACTGCCGCCAGCCGCTCCAGGGCGGCCAGGCTGTGCCCTTCGACGGAGGCGTCCGAGTGCGGCAGCGCCGCCATGCCCGCCGCGAGCGGTGCATAACCCGGGCGTGCCTTGCGTGGGTTGGCCCACACCACGCGGTGCGCCGGCCGGTGCAGTCGGCGCATCCGGGCCGCGAGCAGTGCGGGGTCGCCCCGCTCCCGGCCGTCGGACAGGACGACCACCACCGCTCCCCGTGCGCAGGAGCGCTGTCCCCAGCGGTCGAGGAAGCTTCGCAGCATCTCGCCGAGCCGGGTGCCGCCGCTGCGGTCGGGGACCGCGTCGGCGAACGCGGCCAGTGCCGCGTCCGGATCCCGGTGGGCCATTTCGCGGGTCACCCGGGTCAGCCGGGTGCCGATCGTGAACACTTCGGTGGGTGTGCGAGCCGCCACGCCGTGTACCGCGGCGTGTGCGAAGCACAGCAGGGCATCCGCGTACGGGTCCATGGAGCCGCCGACGTCCAGCAGCACGACCCGTCGCGGCCTGGTGGTGGGGGTGCGGTGGCGCAGCCGGGCGGGTTCGCCACCGTGCCGCAGGAGTTCGCGCACGGTGCGCCGGGGGTCGACATCGCCGCGTCGGGCCGGGCGCAGCCTGGGGGTGCGGCGCGGCTGACCGCTCAGCGCGAACGCGGCGAGCATTCGCCGTAGTTGGGCTCTTTCGGCGGGGGTCAGCCGGCCCGGCCCGGCCCGCGGCCCGTCGGCTCCGTTCCCCCGGTTCGCCGGGCTCGTCACCTGTCACTCCATCCCGGCCGCGGCCAGCACCGCACGCCGGGTCAGCACCCGTACGAGATGTTCGCGGTACGCGGGCGAGGCCGACAGGTCGGAAGCCGGGTGCGTGCCCTCGGCCGCGGCTTCGGCGGCCCGCGCCACGGCGGCCGGGCCGGCCTCCGCGCCGGTGAGCGCCTGCTCGGTGGCGCTCGCGCGCAGTGGCGTGGTGCCCATGTTGGTCAGTCCGATGCGGGCCTCGGCGATGTGGCCGTCGTCGCGTCGTACGAGCGCCGCGATACCGACGACCGCCCAGCCCTGGGCGACCCGGCTGAACTTCTCGTAGTGGAAACCCCAGACGTCGGTCCTCGGCACCCGGATCTCCACCAGCAGCTCATCCTCCGTCAGGGCGGTCTGCAGGTAGTCGACGAAGAAGTCGCGTGCCGGGATGGTGCGTCGGCCCTGCGGCCCCGCAGCCACCATCTCGCCGTCGAGGGCGAGCAGCACCGCCGGGAGGTCGCCGGCCGGGTCGGCATGGGAGAGCGAACCGCCGAGTGTGCCCCGGTGCCGTACGGCGGGGTCGGCGACGGTCTCGGTGGCGGCGGCCAGCAGTCCGGCGTGGCGGCGCACCAGCGGGTCGTGGATGACGTCGTGGTGGGTCGTCATGGCTCCGATCACGAGCGATCCGGTGCCGGTGTCCTCACGGACGCCGCGCAGCTCCGGTATCCGCCCGAGGTCGACGAGGAGTTCGGGGAAGGCCAGGCGCAGCCGCAGGATGGGGATCAGGCTCTGTCCGCCCGCCAGGACCTTCGCGTCTTCGCCGCCGTCGTGCAGCGTTCGTACCGCCTCGTCGAGGGTCTGCGGCCGTGCGTAGTCGAATGCGGCGGGGATCACGTCGTCGCCTCCTCGGCCCGTGCGTCCGTGATCGCCTGCCAGATCCGCTGCGGTGTGCACGGCATCGCTACGTCCTTCACACCGAGCGGCCGCAGTGCATCCACGACCGCGTTGACGACGGCGGGGGTGGACGCGATGGTCCCGGCCTCGCCGACTCCCTTGACGCCGAGGGCGTTCGATGTCGCCGGGGTCTCGGTGCGGTCGGTGACGAAGTCCGGCAGGTCCGGTGCGGAGGGCACCAGGTAGTCCGCCATCGTCCCGGAGACCAGGTTGCCCTCGGAGTCGTACACCGCCTCCTCGTAGAGCGCCTGGGCGATGCCCTGCGCCAGACCGCCGTGGATCTGGCCCTGGACGATCACCGGGTTGATCACCTTCCCGATGTCGTCGACACAGACATAGCTGCGGATCCGGGCGCGGCCGGTCTCGGTGTCGACCTCGATCGCGCACAGGTGGGTGCCGTGCGGGAACGAGAAGTTGTCGGGGTCGACCAGGTGCTCGGCATTGATCGTCGGTTCCAGTCCGTCGGGCAGGTCGTGGGAGGAGAACGTCGCAAAGGCCACTTCCTGGATGGTTTTCGTCGCCTCCGGCGATCCCTTCACCGAGAAGGTGCCACCGGAGAACTCCAGGTCGGCCTCGTTCGCCTCCAGCAGGTGTGCGGCGACCCTGCGGGCCTTGGCCACCACCTTCAGGGCGGCGTGGTGGACGGCCAGACCGCCCACCACGAGCGAACGGGAGCCGTAGGTGTCCATACCCTGCGGTACCGCCCTGGTGTCACCGTGCACCACTTCGATGTCGTCGAAGGGCACGCCGAGCACATCGGCGGCGATCTGGCTCCAGCAGGTGGCGTGGCCCTGCCCGTGCGGGCTGGTGCCGGTGGTGACCTCGACCTTTCCCGTGGGCAGCATGCGGATGGTGGCTGCCTCCCATCCCCCGGCCGCGTACCGCAGATCGCCCAGGACCCGGCTGGGCGCGAGGCCGCACATCTCGGTGAAGGTGGAGATGCCGATGCCGAGCCGCACCGGGTCGTTCCGTGCGTTGCGCTCGCGCTGCTCGGTGCGCAGGTCGTCGTAGCCGAAGAGGGCGGTTGCGCGGTCGGTGGCCGCTTCGTAGTTGCCGCTGTCGTAGGTGAGTCCGGCGACGGAGGTGTACGGGAACTCGTCGTGCCCGATCCAGTTGCGGCGACGCAACTCGACGGGGTCCAGGCCCAGTTCGGCAGCGAGTTCGTCCATGGTCCGCTCGATCGCGAACGTCGCTTCGGGGCGGCCGGCGCCGCGGTAGGCGTCGGTCGGTGTTCTGGTGGTGAAGACGCCGGTGCAGTGGAACGTGTATGCGTTCATCTTGTAGATCCCCGGGTACATGAACGCGCCGAGCAGCGGAATGCCGGGGGTGGCCAGCATCAGGTACGCGCCCATGTCGGCGAGCAGGTCGACTCTCAGGCCGAGGATTCGTCCGTCACCGGTTGCCGCGATCTCGATGTCCTGGATCTGGCCGCGGCCGTGATGGGCGGCCTGGTAGCCCTCGGAGCGGGACTCGGTCCACTTGACGGGCCGGCCGAGCTTCCTGGCCAGTGTGAGGGCGACGGCCTCCTCCCCGTACACCTGGAGCTTGGACCCGAAGCCGCCGCCGACGTCCGGGGCGATCACCCGCAGTTTCTGTTCGGGGATCTCGGTCACCATGGACAGGAGGACCCGGGCCACGTGCGGGACCTGGGTCGAGGAGTACAGGGTGTATTCGTCGGAGGCCGTGGGCGGTGTGGCGACGACGGATCTGGGTTCCATGGCATTGGGGATGAGGCGCTGCTGGGTGTAGCGGCGGTGGAGTACGACGTCGGCGCGGGCCTTCTCCGCTGCGTAGTCGCCCGTGGCGAGCGGCCAGGTGTAGCAGCGGTTGGTGCCCTTGTCGGCGTGGACGAGCGGGGCGTCGTCGGCCAGTGCGGATTCCAGGTCGAGGACGGGCGGCAGGGGTGTGTAGTCGGCCTCCACGGCCTCCAGGGCGTCCGCGGCGGCATACCGGTCGCGGGCGATCACCAGGGCGACGGGGTCACCGACGTACCTGACCTCGTCGACGGCGACCGCCGGGTGGTCGGGCATGACGATGTTCTCCGTCACGGGCCATACACAGGGCATGGGGCCGAGTTCACCGGCCAGGTCGCGGCCGGTGAAGGCGGCGACCACCCCCGGACGTTCCAGCGCGGGCGACACATCGACCCGGTCGATGTGCGCGTGGGCCATGGGGCTGCGCAGGATCGCCAGATGCAGCAGGCCCGGCACGGTGATGTTGTCGGTCCAGGTGGTACGGCCGGTGACGAGCCGGGCGTCCTCCTTGCGCATCCGGGAGCGGCCGACCTCGGGGCGGGATTCCCCCGTGGTGATCAGGCCGGTCATGTCCGGGCCTCCTGCCCGGCGCCGATCGGGGCCGGGGCCGCGCCGCTCCGCGGCATCGGCCGGCCGGTGTCCGAGCTCCGGGGTGCGGGAGCGCGGCGGCGGCGCTCCTCGGCGGCCGCTGCCAGGACGGCGCGCACGATGTTCTGGTAGCCGGTGCACCGGCAGAGGTTGCCCTCGAGCCCGTGACGGATCTCCTCCGAAGTGGGGTCGGGGTTCTCCTTGAGCAGGTCCCTGGCCGCCATGATCATGCCGGGGGTGCAGTAGCCGCACTGCAGCGCGTGCTGTTCGTGGAAGGCGGTCTGCAGCGGTGTCCATTCGCCGTCGGAGGCGAGCCCCTGGACGGTCGTCACTTCGCCGCCGTCGGCCTGCACGGCCAGTACGGAGCAGCTCTTGACACTGTCCCCGTCGAGTTCGACGGTGCACGCCCCGCAGTTGCTGGTGTCGCAGCCGACGGGCGTGCCGGTGAGCCCCAGGTGGTCTCGGAGGTAGTGGACCAGCAGCAGCCGGGGCTCGACCTCGTCCTCGTACCTCGTGCCGTCCACCGTCATCGAGATGCGGGTCATATGCCCTCCCCAGGGCTCAGGCCGTGGTGTCGGACCAGGCGTACGGCGGTGCGACCGGCCCGCTCGCGGGTCCGGCTCCGACCGTTTCCAGTTCATGGTCGGCGGCCTTCATCAACTGCGCGGCGACGTCCTTCATGGCGCGGCTCGCCGCGAGTTCGTCGCCGATGACGGGAATATCCACGTCCTGCGGGTTGCAGCGGGCGACCCCATGTCCGATGAGCGTTCCGGATCCGGTGTCCAGTACCGCCTCGGCCCTGGTCGTACCGTCCTCCTCGGACAGACCGACGCGGACCTGCCACTCCAGCGTGCGAGTCATCGCGCACCTCCTGCGACCGCGCCCGGCCTCGGTCCGCCGCCACGACGCGGTCCTGTGACCAGCATCCACCCGGCCGGGCCCGTTCGCCCGTTCCGGCTCGTCCTGCGGGGTCACACCGCCGAAATGGGATGCATGGAGTCACTTCCACCGAGTGCGGAGGGCCCTGAACCGGCGTCGTCCTGCTCGTTCGGCGAGGGCCGGCGAACTGCTCACCACTCTGCGACGGCCCACCTCACGGGCACCCGTGAGGTGGAGCTGCATCAGGCGCGGGTGGAGCCGGCCGAGGCGCTGCAGCGCGGAATGCTCCCTTCGGCGCTGCAGCCCTCCCGGGGCCGCAGACCGCTGTCCGGTACACGCCGGCCCGCAGCGGGCCGGACATCGGCGGTGACTGGTGCGACGGATTCGTGCTGCCGGACGGCACGCCGGCTTTCGCCGTCTCCGACCTCACTCCCGCGGGCGGCCGGGACGCCGCTGCGGAAGGCCGCTCAACGCAGGAAGTGGCGCGCCAGGAACTCGTTCCGGAACTTGCCCTCCGGGTCGAACCGGGCCGTCAGCCGCTCAAACTCGGCGTACTTCCCGTACAGCGTGCGCAGTGTCCCGGGGGTGGTGGTGAACACCTTTCCCCAGTGCGGCCGCGCACCGAACGGTGCCAGGGCCTCCTCGATCGCCCCGAGCACCGGTGTGACGGCGGCCGTGTCCGGTACCCAGGTGAAGTGGAAGGCCACCGAGTCCCTGCCGCCCGCCGGGCTCAGCCACAGATCGTCGCGGGCGACGGTGCGGATCTCGGTGATCTGCAGCAGCGGGGCGATCCGCTCCCGGAGCCGGCCCAGTGCCTCGTACGCCGCAGGCGCCTCCTGCCGGGCCACGAAGTACTCCGACTGCAATTCGTCCCCGTTGCTGGGGGTGAACTCCAGGCGGAAGTGCGGAAGGCGCCGGTGCCACGGTCCGACGACGCCCTGCTGGCGGGTGCAGTTCTCGGCCGGCATCCCGGCGATCGGATGGCGCGGCCCGTCCGCGAGCCGCGCGCCGAGCCACTCCTCGGGCGCCCGCTGCGGCCCGTCGGAGCCCACCCGCTGCTTGAGCCACACCTGGTTGAGCGGCCCCTCACGCCAGTCGGTGAAGACGCTGACGCTGTAGGCGGCCGACATCACCTGGTCGAAACCGCCCGTGAGCCGGGACTCCGGCAGATCCTCGTAGACCCACTGCTGTACGTCGAAGGCGGGCACCACGTCCAGCGTCAGCGCGGTCACCACGCCCAGCGCGCCCATGGCCACCACGGCTCCGGGAAAATCCGCGTCTCCACGCCTCAGTGACACGTTCCGGCCGTCGGCCGTGACCATGTCCAGTGCCCGGACGGCCCCCGCGATGGAACTGTTACCGACTCCCGAGCCGTGGGTTCCGGTCGCGCAGGCCCCGGCGACCGAGATGTGCGGCAGCGAACCGAGGTTGTGCAGGGCGTACCCGTTCTCGTGCAGTACGTCGGCGAACTCCCCGAAGCGCAGCCCCGCGGCGACGGTGACCGCCCCTGCCTCCCGGTCGATCTCGACCCTGCGGGGCAGCCCGGCCACCGACATCAGATCGCCGCGGGTGTCGGCGACGGTGTTGAAGGAGTGCCGGGTTCCCAGCGCGTGTACCGCGGTCGAGGCGGACACCGTCTCCCGCAGCTCGGCCTCGGAGCAGGGCATACTCAGCCGCCGCGCGCCGAACGTGATGTTTCCGGCCCAGTTCTTCTCCGTGGGAGTCACCACACGTCCCCACTTTCGCTCATGGCCTGGTGTCGTGATCCCGACGGTGCATCCTCCCAGACAAGCCTGTTGGTGAGGCCATGCAACTGGTGACGTACATGTCCGCACACCATCCGATTCCGGCACCTTCCAAATGCGAACAGTCACCCACAGACCACGAGATCCAGCCCGGAACGGGACGAGTTCCGAGCCAGTGCGCATGTCTGAACTTCACTGGAACTCCAGCGAAATGGCACGTGTGTGGATATCGTGCAGCGAGCGAGGGCGCATCCGTCAGTCCATGGGATCGGCGGATGCGTCCCGTTTGTGGCGATGCAACTGTGACTGGGGGGTTCATGGGGCATGTCGAGCTACCCGATTCGAACAGATCAGGACCTGTGGGGCTGGCGGGGGCGCCTCGTCCACGGACTGCTTCAAATCGGCCTCGCAACAAGGAACTCGACGATCTGTGGAGGGCACCGACCGTACAGCGCGAACGTTCAGGACCGGCCGCGACGAAGAGAAGGACGGGCCGCTGTCTGCCGGTCGTCATCGGAGCCGAACTTGTCGGCCTGGGGATTCCGGCATGGCTCGTGCTGGCGGCCGGAGGACAGGAGCGGGCCGCGGTCGCCGCGGTCGTGGCCGCTCTTGCGTGGTCCGGTGTGCGGGCCGCGCGCGGCCGGTACGCGGACCGGCCTCCGGGCGATCCGCCGGGGGTACTGAGCACGACGGGCGACTGGCTGCTGCTCATCGGCGTACTCGCCGTGCTGAGGACCATGACCGGCGATTCGGCCGATCCTGCGACGGCGGTCGTGGCCCTGCTGCCCGGCCTGCTCGTGGGCATTGCGCTATGGGGGGTGCGGCGGTTGCCCTGGCCGGGGCGGCAGCAGCGGGCGGTCCGGCGGGTACTGGTGGTCGGTGAGGCCCCGGGGGTGGAACGCGCGGTGCAGCTGCTCGGTTCCCGTGCGGACCATCCGTACGCGGTCGTTGCCGCCATACCGGTGGGGACCACGCCGCTGGAGTGCGAGGTCCATGTGCCGGGCCGGCTCGCACCGGCACCGGCCGACGACGATGCGACGACCGTGCTGGGCGGAGCCTTCGCCCATGACGCGGACCTGGCTCTGGTGGTGCCCGGGCCGCAGCTCTCCGAGGAGCGGCTGCGCCGGCTCTCCTGGGGGCTGCACGACGGCGGGCTTCCGCTGTCCGTGCTGTCGGAGCTCTCGGGCATCGCGGCCTCCCGGGTACGGCCTTCCGCGGCGGCCGGGCTGACCCTGCTGCACATCGCGCCGCCGCTGCGCCGGGGACCGCAGATGGTCCTGAAGGCCCTGGTGGACCGTACCGGCGCCGCACTCGGTCTGCTGGTTCTGGCACCCCTGCTGCTCCTGATCGGGGCAGCGGTGCGGCTCGGCTCGAACGGGCCGGTCTTCCACCGCCAGATCCGCCACGGGCAGCACAGCCGGCCGTTCACCATGTGGAAGTTCCGGACGATGGTGGTGGACGCCGAGAGCCGCAAGGCTCATCTGGTCACGGCGAACGAGAACGACGGCCCGATGTTCAAGATGCGCCGCGACCCCCGGGTGACCGGGATCGGCCGTCTGCTGCGCCGGACATCTCTCGACGAGCTGCCGCAACTGCTCAATGTGCTCCGGGGCGACATGTCACTGGTCGGTCCACGGCCTCCGCTGCCGGATGAGGTGTCCCGCTACGACGAACGCGAGCTCCGGAGGCTCGCGGTCAGGCCGGGGCTGACCGGTCTGTGGCAGGTCAGCGGGCGCTCGGATCTGTCCTGGCAGGAGACCGTCTCGCTCGATCTGTGGTATGTCGACAACTGGTCGGTGGCCACGGACATGGGACTCATGGCCCGCACGCTGCGCGCCGTCACCGACGGCCGCGGGGCGTACTGAGTGCGGCGGCCGTCGATGCGAAGAGTGCGAAACCTCCGGCCGTGCGGGGCCGGAGGGAGGAGCGGCCGTCGCGTTGCGGCGGCGGCCCCGTGCCGGTCGGCCCGTCGGGTCCGCTCAGACCTGTGCGGCCTGCCGCTCCAGCCACCATGCGTAGGTACGGGCGATCCCGTCGCGCAGTGGAATCTGCGGTGCGAAGCCGAGGGAGGTGAGCCGGGAGACGTCGAGCAGCTTGCGCGGGGTGCCGTCGGGCTTCGACGTGTCCCATTCAAGAGAACCCTGGTACCCCGTCACCTCACTTACCGTTCGGGCGAGTTCACGGATCGACAGGTCCTCCCCGCAGCCGACGTTGACGGGCTCGTCACCGTCGTAGCGCTCCAGCAGCAGGAGGCACGCGTCGGCCAGATCGTCAACGTGCAGGAACTCACGGCGGGGACTGCCGGAACCCCAGAGCGTGACCGCGGGCGAGCCGTCGCGTCGCGCCTCGTGGAAGCGGCGGATCAGCGCAGGCAGTACGTGCGAGGTCTCCAGGTCGAAGTTGTCGCCCGGGCCGTAGAGGTTGGTGGGCATGGCGCTGATGTACGAGGCGCCGTACTGCCGGCGGTAGGACTGGGTCTGCACGATTCCGGCGATCTTGGCCAGTGCGTACGCCTCGTTCGTCGGCTCCAACGGGCCGGTGAGCAGGGCGCTTTCGGGGATCGGCTGTGGGGCGCGCCTGGGGTAGATGCAGGACGAGCCGAGGAAGAGCAGCCGCTCGACCCCGGCGGCATGAGCTCCGGCGATGACGCTCAGCTGGATGCGCAGATTGTCTTCGAGGAACTGCACCGGATACGTGCTGTTGGCCATGATCCCGCCGACCTTGGCGGCGGCCAGCACCACTGCGTCCGGACGGGCCTCGCGGAGAAATGCCTCGGTCCGCGTGGCGTCGCGCAGATCGAGGTGATCGCGATCGCGGGTGATCACCTCATGTCCGGCGGCGGTGAGGCGGCGTACCAGCGCCGAACCGACCAGTCCGCGGTGACCCGCGACGAATATGCGGGCACCGGGTCGTAGGAGGGGGCGGACGGATTCCTGGGGAGGGCCGGGGAGATCAGTCGTCATGGCTCGGATTGTGCCAGCAGCCGCAGGCCGCGGTGGAGTTTTGCCGCAGATCGCTCAATTCCGATATTTCGGTGAGAATCAACAGCCTTTCAGGCGAAGACAGAGGGGGAGTCGTGGCGAAGACCGCGCTCATCACCGGCGTGACCGGACAGGACGGTTCGTACCTGTCCGAGCTGCTGCTCGACAAGGGATACACGGTCCATGGACTGATACGCCGCTCGTCGAGCTTCAACACCGAGCGGATCGACCACATCTACCAGGGACCGGAGGAAGAGAACCGTTCGTTCGTCCTGCATCACGCCGACCTCGCCGACGGGGTCGCGCTGGTGAATCTGCTGCGCGACATCCGGCCGGACGAGGTCTACAACCTGGGTGCGCAGTCGCACGTACGCGTCTCGTTCGACGCTCCGCTGTACACCGGTGACATCACCGGTCTCGGCACCATCCGGCTGCTGGAGGCCGTCCGCGCGAGCGGTATCGACACCCGTATCTATCAGGCGTCCTCGTCCGAGATGTTCGGCTCCACCCCTCCGCCGCAGAACGAGAAGACCCCCTTCCATCCGCGGAGCCCGTACAGCGTCGCCAAGGTCTATTCGTACTGGGCGACCGTCAACTACCGTGAGGCGTACGGGATGTTCGCGGTCAACGGGATTCTCTTCAACCACGAGTCACCGCGCCGCGGTGAGACGTTCGTGACCCGGAAGATCACTCGTGGGGTGGCCAGGATCAGAGCAGGTCTGCAGACCCACCTCCATCTGGGCAATCTCGATGCCGTGCGCGACTGGGGCTACGCCCCCGAGTATGTCGACGCGATGTGGCGCATGCTGCAGTGCGACAACCCTGACGACTATGTGGTGGCCACCGGCGAGGGTGTCAGCGTCCGGCAGTTCCTGGAGTACGCCTTCGCGCACGCCGACCTGGACTGGCGGGAGCACGTCCGCTACGACGCCAAGTACGAGCGCCCCAGCGAGGTCGACGCGCTGATCGGTGATGCCGCCAAGGCCGAGGAACTGCTCGGCTGGAAACCGGCCGTGAAATCGCAGGAGCTCGCCAGGATCATGGTCGAGGCGGACATCCGGCAGCTGTCCGACCAACTCGCCGGAGCGGCTGTGCGGGTGGACCGATGAGAGATCCGTGCACATCCGACAGCCGCACCGCCCTGCCGGTCACCGGTGTTTCGACCGGTTCGGCAATCACCCACAGCACCCGGCCGTCGCACCCCACGACCGCGCCGGGGACCACAACGGGCACGACCTGGCTCTCCACCGGCTGCCCGGTGGACCCGAGCGCGTCCGCACCGGTCCGGGCCCCGGGCCCGGACCACTCACTCGCCCTCGCCGGCAGCGGGACGGACAGTCTCCGCCGCCGGTCGGACGAGGCAGGAACCGCGGCCTTCCAGCCGCAGCTCGTTCTCACCTTCGGAGCTGAATGATGAACGGAAGTACGGGGCGCAGACCCATCGGACGCGGCAGGGCACGTGCCGCGGCCGCCGCGCTCTGCCTGCTCGCCGGAGCCCTGACCGCCGCCGCGTCCGGGGGCTCCCCGGCCGCCGCCCTCACACCGCCGGTCTCCCTGACCGCGGACGACCTCACCACCTGGCAGACCAACGGCATCGTCTGGTCGATGGCCGCGTCGGATGCCGGTGTCGTGTACACCGGCGGAACCTTTTCCACCGTCCGGCCGCCGGACGCGGCCGCCGGAACCTCCGAACAGCCCGCGGTGAACTTCGCCGCGTTCGATGCGGCGACCGGTGCACCGACCGGCTGCAGTCTGTCGTTCACGCTTTCGTCGGGGACAGCGACCGTACGGGCCCTCACGCTCTCCCCCGATCAGAAGACCCTGTACGTCGGCGGGCAGTTCGGGGCGGTGAGCGGGGTCGGGGTGAGCAATATCGCCGCGATCGACACCGCGACCTGCACCCCGCGCCAGGACTTCAAGGTCTCCGTCTCCGCGACGGTACGGGCGCTGGCCGTCACGGCCGACACCGTCTATCTGGGTGGTGACTTCAACACAGTCGCGGGGCAGACCCGGAACAAGTTCGCCGCGGTCACCACGGGCGCCGCGCTGAAGCCGTGGACGGCCAACACCGACGAGGTGGGCCGGGCAGTGGAGCTGACGCCCGATCGGAAGCACGTGCTGATCGGCGGTGACTTCTTCACCGTCAACGGCACCACCTCGCACGCGCTGGCCGTCGTGGACGCCACCACCGGGGCCGTCGCCAAGAGCTACCCGGCCGGCTTCATTCCGAACACCTCCACGGTGCAGGACCTGACCACGGACGCCACCGGCTTCTACACCGCCAACGAGGGCACCGGAGGCGGTGTCTTCGACGGCAGGATCGCGCTGAACCTCAGCAACTTCGAGCAGCGCTGGCGGGACACCTGCCTGGGCGCCACCCAGGCCGTCCTCGTGCACAACGGCGTTCTGTACAGCGGCAGTCACGCACACGACTGCGCCAGCATGGGTGAGTTCCCGGACCAGCCGCGCAAGCATCTGCTGGCCCAGTCCGTAGACGACCCGAAGCTGCTGCCCTGGTTCCCGGACACCAACGACGGCATCGGGGAGCCGGTCGGGCCGCGGGTGATGGCGCAGACCGACAAGGGCGGCCACCACTATCTGTGGGTGGGCGGCGAGTTCACCACCGTCAACGGCTCCGCGCAGCAGGGCCTCACCCGGTTCGCCGACGGCCCCGACACCGGGGCACCGTGGGTGCCGAACGCCAGTCTGTCCACCGTTGCCGCGGGCAAGGTGGAGGTCAACTGGCAGACGAGCTTCGACGCCGACGACGGTGAGCTCACCTACCGGATCTACAAGGACGGTGCGAGCACCCCGGTGTACACCACGACGGGGTACTCGCTGTTCTGGGACCGGCCACAGCTGAGGTGGACCGATACGGACGTGGCCGCGGGTGAGACCCACTCGTACCGGATCAGCGCGAGCGACGGCACCAACACCAGCGCCAAGTCGCCCGCCCTGTCCGCCACCGTGGCGTCAACCGCCGAGAAGTACCCCGCCAAGGTACTGGCGGACGGTGCTTCGCTGTACTGGCGATACGACGAAGGCACCTCGACCTTCGCCGCAGACACCGGCAGCGGGCTGGACAACGGATTCCTGCGCAACTCCCCCGCCTACCGGCAGACTCCGGCCGCTGTGGCGGGCGCCTCGACCGCGATCGGCTTCAACGGATCGAACCAGTACGCGTACAGCAACAAGCGTCATGCGCAGCCCATCAGGTTCTCGGTGGAGACCTGGATCAAGACGACCACCACGAGGGGAGGGAAGATCATCGGCTTCGGCAATGTGACCATGCAGAACAGCACCCAGTTCGACAAGCATGTGTACATGCGCAATGACGGGCGGCTGAACTTCGGGGTCTACAGCGGCGGCACCAGGACCATCACGACGCCTGCCGCCTACAACGACGGTGCCTGGCACCATGTCGTCGCCACGCAGGGCACCGGCGGTATGGCGCTGTACGTGGACGGGCAGCTCCGCGCCTCCAGCGCCCTCTACACCGGCAACGAGAACTACAGCGGCTACTGGCGGGTCGGCGGGGACAATCTGAACAACTGGCCGAACCAGCCGACGAGCAACTTCTTCGCCGGGCAGATCGACGAGAGCGCCGTCTACCCGACCGCGCTGAGCAGCTCGCAGGTCAGCGCCCACTACGCCCTGAGGACAGGTGGATGAGGTATCCGTTCCCGGCCGGCGCCGCCGTCGTCGTACTGGCGGCGGCGCTGGCCGCCTGCGGCTCGTCCTCCGACGGGCACAAGGCGGCGGGCGATGAAAGGCCATCGGCCACCCGGACCCCTGTCACGGCCCCCTCGGCAGGTCCCGGCGCCACCTCGCCCAGTGGCCCTTCGGCTCCGCGGACGAGCGAACCACCGAAACTGCCCACCGATGAACTCACCCCGGCCACCGGCTCCTTCAACAAGAAGCAGAAGGAGTATCTGGTCGACCGCGTGCCCAAGGGCATGGATCCGGCGGCCGTGCTCCAGACCGGTCAGGAGACCTGCGACAAGCTGACGTACCTCGTGAAGGTCGACCGGGACACGGCGGTCGGCGCGATCGTGACGGGCGAGATCGCCGGTGCGAAACCCGCCGTCGAGCACCTCTGCACCCAGCACGAAGAGCTGGTGCGGGAGGCCTCGCAGGGGTACGCGGACGGCACGTACAAGGACGAGCAGATCCGGCCCGGCCGCTACCACGACGTCACTCCCACCAAGAACTGCACCTGGCAGATCACCGGAGCGAACGGCAAGAACCTGGTGTCGGGCTCCTCCGCCTCCGGGAAGCGGGCCGAAATCACCGTCCCGGAGGCGGCCCGCGCGTTCACCTCCACAGGCTGCTACGCCTGGCTGCCCGAAGGAGACCATGGATGAGCAAGCTGCCGATAGCCGTGGTGATCCCCACGAAGAACGAGGGGCTGAACATCGCCGAGGCGGTGAAGTCGGTGCTCGGCCACTTCGAGGCGGTCGTCGTCGTCGACTCGCACAGTACGGACGACACGGCGAAGATCGCCGAGGAGTACGGAGCCGAGGTGATGACGTACACCTGGGACGGCGGTCATCCGCGCAAGAAGCAGTGGTGCCTGGACCATGTCCGCACGGACCTGGACTGGATTCTGCTGCTCGACGGGGACGAGCGGCTCAGCCCCGGTCTGCTGGCAGAGCTGCGGCAGATCTTCGCCGATCCCGGCGCGCCGAAGCCCGCGGCCTACGACATACCGCTGGGTTACTGGTTCTCCGGGAAGCGGCTACGGCACGGCTACACCATCCGCAAGCGGTCACTGACCGACCGCACCCGTTGCAGATACCCGGAGGTCGGGGATCTCGAAGCGCCGGGCATCGGCGAGGTCGAGGGCCACTACCAGCCGGTCGCCGAGTCGGCCGGCTCGCTCCGCAATCCGATCGAGCACCAGGACCTCGACCCGGTCACCGCCTGGTTCGAGCGGCACAACCGGTACTCGGACTGGGAGGCGTGGCTGGAGCACCACCCCGAGGTCAAGGAGCAGGTGCGGAGGGTGAAATCGCGCCAGGGGCAGCTGTTTCACAAGGCGCCCTTCAAGCCCCTGGTGTCGTTCGCTTACATGTATGTGTACCGACGGGGATTCCTCGACGGGCGGGCGGGCTTCGACTTCGCGCTGGCGATGAGTTTCTACCGCTGGCAGATCGCGCTCAAGTCCCGTGAGGGGAAGACCGTTTGACTCAGCGGCCCTTCCGGCGGACCACGTCCTCGTAGGTCCGCCGGAGGGTCCGGGTCACGACCTCGATGGTGAAGTGCTCATTGACCAGGCCCCAAGCAGCCTTTCCCGCCCGGGCGTTGGACTCGGGTTCGAGGAGTTCCAGTATCGCCCCGGCGACCTTGAGCGCGTTCTTCCCGTCCTCGCCGACCCGGCTGTCGATCACCCGGCCCGCCCCGGCCCGCGCGACATCGGGGCCGAGACCACACGTGCGGGTGATGACCACAGGGGTGCCGACCGACATCGCTTCGAGGACGGATACGCCCAGGGGTTCCTCGATCGACGGCAGTACGTACACATCGGCCTGCCGCCCCGCCGCCAGGACCTCTTCGTGGTCGAGCGCTCCCACATGGTCGAGGGCATCCATCACCCCCAGTCCGCGGGCGAGTTCGAGAGTCGCGGGCAGCGCTCCGGTGTCGGGGCCGGCCAGCACGAACCGGGCGTCCGGATGCTCGGCCAGGACCGTCGGCATCGCGGCGACGAAGTCCTCCGGGCGCTTGCGCTCCTGGATCCGGGCCAGGAAGAGGACCGTCGGCGGCCGCCCCGGCTCCCGGGCCGGCCCCAGCTCCTGCGGCCGTACACCGTTGACCAGCCGTACGGTGCGGGTCAACGGCACCGGTGCGGCAACGGCGTTCACGTCGAGGCGTTCCCTCTCGGTCAGATGCAGCACGGCGTCGGCGTCCCGCAGCACCTTGCGCACCCCCAGCAGATCGGTCAGCTGGGCAACCCGCTTCTCGGTCGGGTCCACCATGCCATGGGTCTGGACGACCAGGGGTGTGCGCGAGGCCAGCGCGAGCAGCGCGACGGGCAGCGTCACCAGGTCGCGCATCAGATGGACATGGACGAGATCGGCGCCGCGCATCATGCGACGGGCGGCGAGCAGCAGCGCACCGGAGGTGATTCCGCTGACCTCGAACATGGGGAGCAGATAGCGGGCCCGGAAGAGATGGACCGGCACGCCCTCGACCTCGCGCGGCAGCCGTCCTTCGAAGCCGTCGCCCAGTGCCACGATGCGGGCGTCGTCGCCCCCGGCCCGCTGAACCTTCGACAGGTTGAGCGCCACCCTTGTCGGGCCGCCGAACGCATGGTCCGGGGTGTGCAGTGTGACGACGTGCAGGATCTTCACCAGGGTTCCCCTCAACCTCGGCCGACCTTTTACAGACTAGTCATCCAAACCCCCCAAGTGGGTTGATTCGTTAGAGTGTTCACAGGTCCACGGAACGGGGAACAGATGACGTCCGTGCACGAGGCGGCGCCGCCCGCACCCGTACCGGAGCACGGCCCGCGAGACCCGGTCCAGCCGCCGGCGAAACCCATGTCGTGGGCGATGCTGTCGCGGGCCCTGGCCGTGCCTCTCATCCTCGGCCTGGTCTGCTTCCTGCCCGCGGTGATCGCCGCGCAGCCGGGGACGGGCGTCCGGGACACCGCGTACTGGCTGCAGCTGGTGCTGACGTGTTACGCGGGAGCCCGGCTCGCCACGATGATTCTGTCCACGCGGCGGCGTCTGCTGCAGGGCGTGTTCTGGATGTTCGTGTACATCGCGATGGGGGTGGCGCCGTTCGCCCAGGCGGTCATCGGGCAGACCCCCACCCCGTTGGTCGGGCCGCGGTCGGATCTGATGACGGCCATCGCGCTGATCCTGGTGGGGTGCGCCGCGTTCGATCTCGGGGCGCTGCTGGCGTCCCGGCGTCCGCTGCGCCACCGGGCCACCGCACGCTCGGGAAGCGGTCCGGCCACCGCGCACCGGATGCGGCTCAGGCTGTTGGTGGTGCTGGCCTTCGCGGCGAGCGGCTACTACGTCCTGAAGCTCGGCGGGCCCGCGATCTTCTTCACCAGCCGCCAGGAGATCAGCGCCTCGGTCGCGGTCAGCGGGGTTGCGTCGAGCCAGTCCAACGTGGGATCGGCCTTCCTCAAGGGCTTCGGTACGGTACCCGCGCTACTGGGGCTGCTCTTCTGCACCCGCCGCCTGGTGACCTCGCGCAGGGCCCGGCGTTCCCCCTCGACGGTTCTGGTCTGGTGCGGGCTGCTGATCCTCAACATCGTCGTCAACAACCCGATATCCAACGCCCGTTACTGGTTCCTGACCGTACTGGTCTCGCTCCTGTTCACCGCGTTCCCGAGCAGCGCGGCGATGTACCGGTCGGTGCTGGCCATGGGGGTGGTCGGGGCGCTGGTGCTGTTCCCGTACGCGGACCGGTTCCGCTACGACAGCGCCGGGTACCGGCCGGTGGATTCGTCGTCGGTCTTCGAGCCGCTGGCCACCAAGGACTACGACCAGACGGTGATGTTCGCCAACACCATTACCTGGGTCGACGCCCGCGGCCACACCTATGGGCGGCAGCTGGCGGGCTCCGCCCTCTTCTTCGTGCCCCGGTCGGTGTGGAGCGGCAAGCCGGAGGACACGGGGGTCCGCGTCGGCCAGTGGATGGGAATGAACATGACCAATCTGTCGGCGCCGCTGTGGACCGAGCTCTGGGTCGACTTCGGTGCTCCGGGCATGGTCGGCACTCTCGCACTGATCGGGTACGTCGCCGCACGCACCGACCGGCGTTACGCGCGGGCGGTGTCCCGGGACGGCCCGGGCCCCGGCAGTGTTCTGGCCGTCGCCGCGCCGCTGATCGCCGGGTACACCTTCATTCTGTTGCGCGGACCGCTGTTGCAGTCCGTCGGGAAACTGGCGATCGCGGCGCTCTGTCTGCTGCTGATCACAAGCTTCAGGAGCCGGAGCGGACAGCGCTCGCACTGACGGGCGCCTGTTCCACCGTGGTGCGGCGTCCGAGCCGGGCCACCCGGGTCCAGGTGGCCACCGCCTTGCAGATGGATCCCAGGCACAGGCCCCAGGCCGCGCCCGGCACCCCGCCGAGCACATAGCCGCCGGTGAGGAAGGCGACGGCGGCGAGCGAGAAGACCACCTGGATGGAGAGGGTGGTACGGGGGTCGAGCATCCGGAGCGCCAGCAGCCCGCAGGTGCCGACGGCCATCGCCGCGTACTGGCTGCCCGTCGCCGGGAGCAGGGCGGCGGCCAGGGGCCAGGTGTCGCCGAGCAGATGGCGGCCGATTCCGTCGGGCAGCAGGGCGAGTGCGGTGGCCCAGGCGGCGGCTGTGGCGGCCAGGACCGCGGCGAGCGCCGCTGTGGCACGCACCCTGCGCCGTTCGGAGGCGAGCCGTCCGAGCAGTGGCGGGCCGAAGCCGGTGGCCGAGGTGAACAGCACGTTCAGCGGCCCGAAGAGAGTGGTGGCGCCGCGCAGGGCGCCCACCACGAGCGGGTTGCCGACCATGCCGAGTACGAGCACGGAGAGCTGGCTGGTGGCGTTTCCCACCCCGAACTCCACCACGAAACGCCGTCCCAGATGTCCTCTCCGCAGCAGGACCTTGAGCCGCAGCGTCGTACCGGCCACTCTGCGGCGCAGCAGGGCGGCCGACAGCAGAAGGGCGGGCAGCGCGGAAAGCCCCCAGACGCTGACGAGCCGGGCCGCCGGGGCACCGTACGGCTGCACGGCCAGCGCGCCCAGCACACAGACCAGTCTGAGCACATCGCTCGCCAGCGCCAGGTGCGGCAGGTGCAGGGTGGAGAAGGCGTAACGCATGGTGTCCTGCCCCAGGACCACCGGCAGGACGATTCCCAGCATCATCAGGGCACGCGCGGTGGCCCCCGGCAGCGTCAGGCAGACGGTGGCGAGCAGGCCGCCGAGCGCGGCCGCGGCAAGCAGGGTGAAAGCGACCGCCGACCGGCACGCCCCTCGCACCTCGTCGCTCTCGCCGCGCCGCAGCACGAGCGGCTGCCCGGTGTAGGCGCCGGATACCCCCAGCAGCACGGTGAAGACGAGGTAGACCGCCGAGAAGCGGGCGAAGTCGGCCACCGTGGAGAGCCGGGCGGCGGCCACCAGCACCAGGATGTTGGTGAGCGCCGCCACGCCCTGGTCCGCGACCGAGCAGACGATCGCGGTCCGTGCCTTCATCTGTGTCCCGCGGTGGAGTCGAAGGTGCGCAGGCCGAGCGTCTCGGCCGGGTCGCCGGTGTACCCCCGGCCGCCGTCGTCCCGGCCCGTCGCGGAGCCGGACCGGCCTCCGCCCGTGCGGCGCCGGCCGGCCTTCTTGCGGGCCCGGCGCTCGTAGCGGCTCCGGCCGGAGTGCAGCAGGGCGCCGAGCACGGAGCCTCCGGCCGCCCCGATGATCTCGCGGATCCGCTCCAGGTCGCTGCGGTGCACCTCGCGCGGGTCGCAGACCACCACGACGCCCTCCACCCGGTCGATCAGTGCGACGGCGTCGGCGTACGAGAGCACGGGCGGGGCCAGCACGATGACGACGGCGCCCGGCCGGTCGCCCTCGGCGACGATCCGTCCGACGGGCGCGGAGGTCAGGGCGCGCGGGACGTTGTCCGTGCGCCGGCCCGCTATCAGGGTGAAGGCACCCGACCCGGGTACGTCCACATTCATCCGGCTGTCCGACGGCCAGGCCCGTTCGCCCTCCGATGCCCAGCGCGGCCCGGCGCCCTGCACGGCCGGGCCGAGGTCCCTGGCCAGCGAGGGGGTGCGCAGATCGGCCTCGACCAGGAGTACATCACGTCCCATCTCGGCGAAGGCCGCGGCCAGGTTGACCGCGGCGGCGGCCGCCGCGTCGTTGTCCCCGCGCGGGGCCGTGACCAGGAGTCTGCGGCGCTGGGCGAACGACGGGTCGTAGGCGAGCCGGAAGGCGACCGCCCGGTACTCCTCGGCGAGCCGGCTCCCGCTCCGCCCGATGGCGAGCAGCGCGCCCGCGGATGCTCGTTCCCTGGGCAGGGTGCCGAGCAGCGGGGCGCCGAGCGAACGGACCAGCTCCCGGGTGGAGCGCACGGCAGGGTCGAAGACCAGGCGTACCCACGAAAGGAGCAGGCCGAGCGCGAGCCCGACGACGCCGCCGAGTCCGAGCAGCAGGGGCAGCCCCGCGCCGGTGGGGTCCGTGGGCGCGACGGGCTTCTTCGTCAGATAGCCGGGAGTGGTGTCCAGGGCGCGCAACTCCGAGATTTTACGGCTCAGTTCGGAGATCGAGACCACGAGGTTGGCCCGTGCGCTGGTCACGTCGTTGCTTGTCCCGGCCTGCTCCGCCAGCTGATCGCGCTGTTCGGTGAGGGGCTTCAGCTGGGCGCGGTAGCCGTCGACCATGTTGGCGATGCTGTCCTCGGTGCGCTGTCTGCGGATCTCCAGATAGGCGTCGGCGAGCGCCTCGGCCCGCGCCTTCGCCAGCGCGGGGGTGCGGCCGGTGTAGGAGAAGCGGAGCACGAGGGTGTTCGGCGGGTTCGTGACCTGGAGACCGGACAGCAGGGTCCCGACCTCCACCCGGTCGCCGCGCCTGGCCAGGGAGCCGACGGCCAGGGTGCCGACGGTGTCGCTGACGGCGGTCTGCCGCTCGGAGCCGATGTTGATGCCCTTGTCGGCGGAGGCACCCGCGGCGAAGGGGTCCGAGACGGCGGAGCGTACGACCACCTCGCCCGTCGATGTGTAGCTCTCCTCGCCGCTCAGGGCGAGCCAGCCGCCGCCGAGCAGTCCGAGGACCACACCGGCGGCGAGCAGCGCGCGGTAGCGCAGGAGCTGACGGAACTGGTCCCTCAGCAGCGCGGGCTCGTCCTGGTCCTCCAGGGCGCGGATCGGCTGGGTCATCGGCGTTCTCTCCCTTGTGCGTCCGCGAGGACCTCGGTGAGCAGGGCGTCGAAGCGGGCCAGGCCCGCCTCTCGGCTCAGGTGACGTGCGACGTACTGCGGTCCGTTGGCGCCGAGCCGGTCCGCTTCGGCCGGCGCTTCGAAGAGCTTGCGTACGGCTGACAGCAGCGCGGCAGGATCCTCCGGTGCGACGAGGATCCCGGCGCCGGACCGGTGGACCTCCTGGGCGGTGCCTCCCCCGTCGGCGACCGAGGCGACGACGGGGCGGCCCGAGACGAAGTACGAGGTGAGTTTGGACGGGACGCTCATGTCGAGCACGGATGCCCGCTGGGTCACCGCCAGCACATCGGCGGCAGCGAGAATGTCCGTGAACTCGTCCGCGCCGGCCGGCGGCAGGAAGTCGAGATTGCGCAGGCCCGTCGCACGCCCCAGCAGCGCCTCGCGTTGGTTCCCGTCCCCCATCAGCACGACACGTATCTCCGGTGCCAGCCGGGCCGCGTCGACCAGGACCTCCAGGCCCTGTTTGAGTCCCATGTTCCCGGAGTGCAGGACCACGGGAGTGCCCTCGCTCCAGCCGAGTCGCGCCCGGGTCCCCGCACGGTCTGCCGAAGGTGCCTGCACATGCGACCAGTTGGGCACGATACGGATACGCCCCGGGTCCACGCCGTACTCGGTGACGCGCGGGACGAAACTCTCGTGGATGACTCCGACGAGGTCGGCGCCGCGCAGTGCGTATCGTTCGGCCGCCGAGGCGACGGCTGCCGCCCGGCCCCCGCCCCGGATACCGCTCTGCGCGGCGGCGGCACCCATCAGATCCTGCACGACCGGTATGTGCGGCGCTCGATGGCGGCCCGCCAGCCGGGCCCCGATGACACCGCCCGCAAGGCTCGGCATCTGGGAGATCACCGCGTCCGGCGGACGCGAAACGGGCGGCGACAGCAGACCGTGTCCGAGCACCGTGGCCTCGAACGCCGCTCTGCGCAGGGCGGTCTGGCGCGGCGGCACATAGTGCCTTCGACGGTGGACGGTGACCCCGGCCCGCTTCTCGGTGACCCGCCACACGCCCCGGTACTCCGCTTCGGTACGCCAGGACGGGTAGTGCGGCATGCCGGTCAGTACATGGGTCTCGGCCCCGGACGCGGCCCAGTGCTCGGCGAGCTGCGCGGCGTACGGGCCGATGCCCGTCAGCTCCGGTGCGTAGTTGGTCGAGACGACCAGGAGAGTGCGGTCTTCGAACGGCTTGTGACGATCGGCATCGGACATGGACGCTCGCCTTCCCCCCGGAACATTCTGTGTTCCCCCCAAGGAACAGCCCCAAAAGTGAGCTTATCCGTTCACGAGATGCGCAAGTGGTCTTCACAGTAAGGTCGTTGCACCATCAACACCGATACCGATATCCCGCAGCACCGGATGCCATGTCCGGACAACGGCTGCTGGACACGGACATCACGTTCACCGTGGGGGGAGAGAACGGATGGTGCACAGGGTCGGCTACGCGCCGGGGGTCTACGACCTGTTCCACATAGGCCACCTCAACATCCTGCGGCATGCCCGCAGCCAGTGCGACTACCTCGTCGCGGGCGTCGTCTCGGACGAGATGGCCGCGCTCGCCAAGGGCCACAAACCGGTGATTCCGCTGCCGGAACGGCTGGAGATCGTACGCAGCGTCCGCTACGTGGACGCTGCGTTCGTCGAGACCGTGCCCGACAAGGTCGAGACCTGGCAGCAGGTCAGGTTCGACGTCATCTTCAAGGGGGACGACTGGCGGGACACCGAGAAGGGCAAGCGGCTGGAGCGCGACTTCGCCGAGGTGGGCGTCGAGGTGGTCTACTTCCCGTACACCGTGCACACGTCCAGCACCCAGCTGCGCCGGGCGCTGGACACGCTCGTCAGTCCGCAGTCCGGAGCGCTGTCAGCTCCCTGAACCACTTGGCGAGGAACGCCACCAGGAACAGTGCGTGCACGACGGCGAGCACCGCATAGCCGATGCGGAACGCGGTCCGGTCGCCGAGCAGCAGGAACACCAGGCAGAACACCCCGTAGTCGGCGGGCAGCAGTGCCACGGCCCGCACCCGGGACACCGGGACCGCGGCACCGCTGCCTGCCGTGGGCAAGGCGGCCGCCCTGCCCAGCTGTTCACGCAGCAGCCCGGCGCAGAAGGTCAGAACGGCGGTGAACAGGAAGCCCAGCGGCAGGAGCAGCCAGACCTCGGCCGGCAGAACGAAAAACCGCTGGAACGAGATCAGCACGGCGGTGTGTACGAGGATCATCTTGGCGCAGTCCACGACATGGTCCAGCCACTCCCCGTCCGGACCTCCCCTGCCGGTCAGCCTGGCCAGCTGTCCGTCGGCCGAATCGAAGGCGAAGCCGATGACGAGCCCCGCGTACACCGCGACCGCGAGCCCCCAGGACGGCCGGACGAGAGCCACCGAGGCGATGGCGGTGAAGGTGAATGCCGCGCTGATCAGCGTGACTTGATTCGGTGTCAGTCCGATGCGGTATGCACCTGCCGCGAACACCCGTCCGGCCGGGCGGTTCACGTACCGCGAGTACAACGACACCCCCTTGGCCGTCTTCTGCGCACCGCGCAACTCGCGCAGAACCGTGCCCGTGCTTCCCATACGCCCCCCAGCGTGTCGCCGTTGCCGGCGGCATCGGCAGAGCACTGCGGACGCTGCCGTCGGAGCCGCATCATGGCACGCGGGCCCCGTTTCGCGTGGCCACTCGCCCGCTCCGGCCGGCGATCCGCCTCCGTCGGGCCCGCACCGGGTGCGCAGGCCCGACGGACCGCGCCTCAGGCGGGCACGGCGCGGCACTCCGGGTGGCCCCAGCCGTTCGGGTTCTTGGCGATCATCTCCTGTGCCGCGTAAGGCTTTCCGCAGTGGCAGCGGCCCGCGAACCTGGCCCGGATGGTTCCACCGGAGCGTGCGGAGCGTGCCGAGCCCCCTGCCTTCTTCGCCGGAGCACTCTTGCCCCGCCCCTCGGTCGCCCTGGCCGGAGCGGGCGTCGGCAGCTGCGAGCCGTGCGCGGTACCAGCCGGCCGCTGCGCCACAGCGGCCTCGCTGGCCGCCTGGTCGGCGAGGGCGTTGAGCGGATCTCCGTCCACCTGGTGGGCGGGCACATAGACGAATTCCACGGTCCGGCCGGTCAGCAGGGCGTCGATGCGGGACACCAGGTCACGGTTGGCCACCGGCTTTCCGGCCGAGGTCTTCCAGCCATTGCGCTTCCATCCCGGCAGCCACTTCGTCACCGCGTTCATCGCGTACTGCGAATCCATCCGTACCTCGATCGCCACGGACGGATTGGTGGAATCCAACAGCTCCTGCAGCGCCGTGAGTTCGGCGACATTGTTGGTGGCGGTCCCCAGCGGTCCCGCTTCCCAGCGCTCCGGTCGGCCCTGCGCATCGGCCACGACCCACGCCCAGGCCGCAGGCCCCGGATTGCCCTTCGATGCCCCGTCACACGCGGCGATGATGCTCTCGTTCATGCCCTCGATCATGCCAGCGCTGCACCGCCTCCACGGCACACCGTAACGCTGAGTGACGATTCGAGGTGCGGTGAACCGGCGACGCTGGTTCTCTGATGGAGCAAGCTCTTCCCAACCGCACAAGGAGCGATGATGAGCGTTGCACGTGAATCCGGTGACCGTGCGCAGGAGCTGCGCGAGAAGGCCCGGCACATGACCGAGGCCGCTGAGCGCACCACCGACCCTGAGCAGCGCCGGCGGCTCCAGGAGAAGGCCCAGAAGCTGCAGGAGCAGAGTGACCAGCAGGGCAACATCGGCAGCGGGAAAGCCCGCCCGCCGAAGTAGTTCCTGCGCCACGCCGTACACGTGTCAGTAGTACCTGTGTCACGTAGTACCTGTGTCACGTAGTACCTGTGTCACGTAGTACCTGTGTCACGTAGTACCTGTGTCACGTAACACCTGTGTCACGCAGTACCTGCCTCAGAAAACGGCCGGCGCCTTGCTGCCCTTCCATGAGTGAGCGGCAGGACGTCGGCCGCCAGGCTTCGACACCCCGGCTTCATCGGCGACGCAGCGATCGTCGATCTGCTCTCGTTCCGAACCGCCTCAGTACGGATGTCTGTTCGCCTTGTTCGTCCACGCCTCGCAGGACGTGGCCCCCAGCTCCGTCAAACGCCGCAGCAGTCGATCACGGCGAATCCTTCCCACCGGAGAAGTTCACGGGCCTCGGACGATGTCAGGAACGCATGGTCGTTCCTCCGTACACGCCGGCCGGATCGATCGCCCGCGGCTGAGCAACGCCCGGGCCGGGACGCACCGCCCACTCATGGAGGCTTGTTGACGTTCCTCCGGCGCAGGGCCTAGGTTTCGGTAAGCGCTTTCCAGCCCAGGAGACTTGGGACATGAGCAGTCCACTGCGCATCACGCACGCCCACGGGGACCGGATCACGGTCACGGAGGAGCGGGGCGGTATCGATCTGATCAGCTATGTCTACCGTCCGGAGGCGGCCTGGGAGGCCCCGAAGCCGTACGTCCACCCCATGCGCACACTGGCCGATAACGTTGTCACGGACTATCGGCCCACTGATCACCGCTGGCACAAGGGCCTTCAGATGACGGCCTCCCATCTGTCCGGGCAGAACCTGTGGGGAGGCAACACCTACGTTCACGGCCAGGACTACCGGCCGCTGCCCGAACGGGTCGGATCGATGGCGCACATCGGGTTCGACGAGGTGGCGGCGGACGCCGGGCGCGCGGTCATCGCGGAGCGGCTGAGCTGGCGCCACCATGACGGCACGCACTGGGCGGACGAGCAGCGGATTATCGACCTGCATGACGTGGAGCACGCCGAATCCGGCGCCGGTACGGCGGGCACCGGAGGCAGTTGGACGCTGACCTGGTCGAGCGCGATCACCAATCGGCGTACCGAGCCGCTGCGCTTCGGCAGCCCCACGACGCACGGCCGGGAGGCTGCGGGCTACACCGGTCTCTTCTGGCGCGGGCCGCGCGCCTTCCGGGGCGGGCGGATCCTCGGGCCGGACGGCGCGGGGCCGGAGCTGATGGGGACGCAGGCGCCGTGGCTGGCCTACAGCGGTGAGCACGACGGCTCCGACGGCCACGCCACACTGATTTTCCAGCACGCCCCGGAGAACGATCACACGGGAGAGGGCGGGACCCACCCGGCACACTGGTTCGTCCGCAACAAGCCCTTCGCGGCCGTCGCACCCTCCTTCGCGTTCTACGACGAACTGGAGCTGGCCCCGGGCGACACCCTGTCCCGCCGCTACCGGGTCACCGTCGCGGACGGTGCATGGGACCGGGAGCGGATCGCCGAGTACCTCGCGGAGCACCCGTGGTGAACGAGGGCGCGGACGGGGTCAGCCTGTACGTGGAGCTGTCCCTCGACGATTCGCGCTCGACGGACGAGAGCGCTCGGGTCGTCGACCTGTGCGGCGGCAACTGGCTCCGGCTCGACACCGGCGCCCCACTGGGCAATTCCGTGCGGTGGTCCAGAGGATTCTGAGGACGAGGCCCCGATGCCGCCGACCGCGCCGGGCCGATGGAGCACGGGCTGACCGAGGGGCGGCAGGACGGTCCCGGTGCCGGGTTCCTCTTGCGTACGCAATGGGAAAACGCTTTCAGGGCAGCTATCGTAGCCCTATGCAGAGCCAGGTCAATCGACGTTCCGCCCGTTCCCGCCCGCCGTCCGCCGTGACGCTCCAGCAGGTCGCGCACGACGCCGGGGTCTCTCTCGCCACGGCTTCGCGCGTCCTCAGCGACAGCGACCGCAATGTCACCCAGGAGCTGCAGGAGCGCGTCCTGGAGGCGGCCGCCCGGCTCCGCTATGTGTCCAACGCGCCGGCCCGCGCGCTCGTGCAGTCCACGACGTCCATCGTCGGTCTGATCGTGCACGATGTGAACGACGCCTACTACTCCGCCATCGCGGCCGGTGTCATGGAGGTCGCCCGCGACCACAAGCTACTCGTGATGCTGGCCGGCACCTTCCATGAGCCCGGACTCCAGGCGGAGTACGTGGCACGGCTGCGGGCTCAGCGGGCCCGCGCCGTCGTCCTGGCCGGCTCGGGCTTCACCGGCGGGAGCCCCGCGCTCACCCAGGAGCTGGAGGCGTTCGCGGCGCAGGGCGGCCGGGTGACCGCGGTCGCCCACCAGGATCTTCCGGTGGACACGATCGTGCCGGGAAACCGCGAGGGTGGCCGGGCGGTCGCCGAGCATCTCGCCCAGCTGGGGCACACGGAGATCGGCATCATCTGCGGACCGCTGGCGCTGGTCTCCGTGCAGGACCGGCTGCACGGCTTCCTGGAGCGGGCGGCCGAACTGGGCATCTCCGTTCAGGAGCGCCATCGCGTCGAGGCCGACTTCACCCGGGAGGGCGGGCGGGCCGCTGCGGTGCAGCTGTTCCGCAGGTCGCCGGGGATCACCGCACTCTTCGCACTCAATGACGCCATGGCGCTCGGGGCGCTCGCGGCGCTCCGTGACGACCTCGGGCGAAGCGTGCCCGCCGATGTCTCCGTCGTCGGCTTCGACGATCTTCCGGTGGCCTGCGACGTCACACCCGCGTTGACCACGGTGCGGCTGCCGCTCGAAGAGATCGGCCGCCGGGCGCTGCTGCTGGCCCTCGGCGACGCGACGGCTTCGCCGCGCACGCTCGCCGTGCCGTCGCGACTGGTGGTGCGTGCCAGCACGGCACCGCCACCCCGCACGACCGGCTGAGGCACGACCGGCTGAGGCCCCCGTCCGGATCACTGGATTGACGCATTGAATCAGCAACTCCCCTATTTGACGCACTAAGTTGCCGATTATTCCGCTGCAACCCTCTTGAAATAATGCGTTAACCGCCACCACACTGTGATCAACGCCGATTGACGCGTCAAATCCGAGAGGCTGGTGGCCGGATGGGTACGTCCGGACCCAAGTACCAGCGCATCAAGGACGAGTTGCGGGCCGAGGTGGCACGTGACGCGTACGAGGCCGGCGCTCCGTTCATCACTCAGAACCAGCTGCGCGAGCGCTTCGGGGTCAGTTCCACCACCGCCGTCCGGGCACTCAACGACCTTGTCGCGGAAGGGTTGTTGGTACGCCGCCGGGGCCTGGGTACCTTTGTCGCCGATCCTTCGGACCGGACCGCGGAACCTTCCTCGGCCCACAGATCCGGTGTGATCGCCTGCATCATCAGCGGCCAGGGGCCGTACCAGTCCGAAGTGCTGCGCGGGGTCGAGTCCGGCTGTTCGGAGCGCGGGCTGCGGCTGTTCTTCTCGGACTCCGCGGTCCAGATGACCGACACGGGGCACGCCGATCACCCCGCGTCCCTCGCCCGCCAGGACCAGGCGCTGCACCAGGCCGTCGAGGACCGGGTCGACGGCATCATCCTCTACCCGGTCCAGGGCGCGCCCGATCTCGACGTGCTGGACGAGATCAGACGCCTGCGCATCCCGATGGTCCTGGTCGACCGGTATTTTCCCGGCCTCGCCATCGACGCGGTCACCGCCGACAACTACGACGTCGGCTACCGGCTCACCGAGCATCTGCTGGCCGACGGCCACGAACGCATAGCGACGCTCTGGGGCGAGACGCAGTGCACCAGCGTCCACGACCGGATGACCGGGCACAAGCAGGCGCTGCGCGCCCATGACCAGCCCCTGCTCCCCCGGTTCACCGCGCTGCGCTCGTACACGGCACTGTCCGAGGACGACCGCAAGCAGTTGTTGTCCGGTCTCCTTGCGGCACCCGAGCCACCGACCGCCCTGCTGTGTGCGCATGGTTTCGCCGTCGCCACCGCCGCCTCCGATCTGGCTTCGCTCGGCATTGCCGTGCCCGACGAGATCGTGCTGGCCGGTATGGACGACGCGGGCCCCTACGATCTGCTGCCGCTCACCAGTTTCGCCGCCCGGCTGCCCGCCAGGGAGATCGGCAGCCGGGCGGTCGAGCAGCTGGTCACCCGGATCGCGGAGCGCACGGCGGGCGAGGATCCGTACCGCAGCGCCGAGCAGATCGTGCTCCCCGTCCGGATCAGGACGCGCGAGTCCGCACCGGTCCGGCTCCGTACCGTCGCCGCCCGCCGGCCCTGAGGGAGGAGACTCCTGTGTTCGCCGCCCCCGCACCCCGTACCCGCGAACTCGGGACCGATGTCCTGGTGGTCGGTGCCGGTCTCGGTGGTCTCGCCGCCGCGCTGACCGCCGCCCGGTTCGGACACCGCGTCGTGCTCACCGAGGCGACCGACTGGCCCGGTGGCCTGTTCACCGCGCAGGCGGTGCCCCTCGCCGACGGCCACCGCATCGAACTGGATCCCGTCTCCCCCGGCTATCGCGATCTGCGCGAGCGGATACGCGACTTCTACCGGCGCAACTACCCGCTGTGCCCGACGCCGTACGCCGATCCACTGCTCGACCCCGGCCTCAGTACCACCGGTCATCTCAGCCATGAGCCGCGCGCCGCACTCGCCGTCGTCCAGGAGCTCCTCACCCCGCATCTCGCCTCGGGCCTGCTCACCCTGCTGCTCGGCCACCGCCCGGTCGCGGCCCAGGCGGACGGGGACCGGGTGGCCGCGGTCACCCTGGAGGCGGCTGACGGCGAGCTGCTGACGGTCAGCGCCCCGTACGTCGTCGACGCGACGGACCTGGGAGAGCTGCTCGACCTCGCGGGCGTCGAACATGTCACCGGCGCCGAGTCCCGCGAGGAGACGGGCGAACCGCACGCGGCCGCCGTCGCCGATCCGCTCGACCAGCAGCCGGTCTCCTGGGTCTTCGCCCTGGACCACCGCCCCGGCGAGGACCACACCGTCGACCGGCCGGCCGGCTACGCCCGGTGGGCCGACGCCTTCTCCTGGGACACCGCGGAACCCGGCGGCGCCCCGGCCCGCTCCGTGCCGCTCTTCCTGCACGAGCCGGACGAGGTGCCGCCGTGGGCCGCACCGCCCAACGACCGCTGGCACCAGCTGCGGGCACTCGCCCGGAGCCGGTATCTGCCCGGCACCTTCGACAGCGACATCACCCTGGTCGACTGGGAGCAGACGGCCTACACACGCCTGCCGCTCGCCGGGCTCGGGGACGAGGTACGGGCCCGCGCCGAACGGGAGGCATGCGAGCAGGCACTGTCGTTCCTCCACTGGATGCAGACGCGGGCACCTCGGCACGACGGAGGCCACGGCTACCCCGAGCTGCGCCTGCGGCCCGACGCCACCGGCACGGCGGACGGGTTCGCCAAGACACTCCACGTACGCGAATCCCGGTGCATCCGGGCCGAGTTCACCGTGCTGGAACATCATCTGACCGCTGCGGCACGGGCCGGGGCACCGGGCGCCGAGGCCTTCACGGACAGCGTGGGCACCCTGCGATCCCGGATCACGCTGCACCCTGGAACCGGTGGCGGCGCGGGCCTCGATCTGGAGTGCCTGCCGTTCCAACTGCCGCTGGGCTGGGCGCACTGCTGCCCGTACGGGTGGAGAATCTGCTCCCCGCCGGGCGGAACATCGGCGCCACGCATCTCAGCGCACCCGCGCTCGGCGGGCACGCGGGCCAGTGGAGCATCGGCGAGGCCGTCGGCGCGCTCGTGTCGTACTGCCTGGAACACCGGCTGCCGCCGCGCGCGGTCCGCGGCGCCGAGCACCGACTCGTCTCCTTCCAGAGCCGGTTGAGCAACTCGCTCGGCCTCGCCCTCGACTGGCCGGACCGGCTCCGCACCGGACCCGTGACCAGTGCCGGGGCGCTCTACGCCACTCTCTGAAACCCAACCGCCCTTCCCTCGGGAAGGGCGCCTTACCGACCTGCTGGAAAACGCTTACCAACCCCGGCGGCTCACGCCCTCAGCCTGGACGGCCCTCTGTGACTTTGTCTCCCTACCGTGTACTGCTCGTCGGCGCGGGCAACATCGCCCGCGCCGTCCATATGCCGGCGTTCCTCGAACTTCCCTCGGACTTCGCAGTGGTCGGCGCCGTCGATGCCGATCCCACCGCGGCCCGCGCCTTCGCCGCCGACTTCTCGCTCCCCCACCACTCCACCGATCTCGCCGCCTCGCTGAGCAAGGTCCGTCCCGATCTCGTCGTCGTCGCCTCGCCGCCCGTCGCCCACCGGGATCAGGTCGTCGCCGCCCTGGGGGCCGGGGCGTGGGTGTGGTGCGAGAAGCCGCCCGCCCTCAGTCTCGCGGAGTACGACGCCATGACCGCCGCCGAGGGCGAGCGGGGCCCGTACGCCCCGATCGTCTTCCAGCACCGGTTCGGATCGGGCGCCGAGCACGCCAAGGCCCTCATCGCCTCCGGCGAGCTGGGTGCGCCGCTGGTCGCCCACTGCCAGGCCACCTGGTACCGCGACGACGCCTACTACGCGGTCCCCTGGCGCGGAAAGTGGGCGACCGAGGGCGCGGGCCCCGCCATGGGGCTCGGCATCCACCAGATCGATCTGCTGCTGGAACTGCTCGGGGACTGGGCGGAGATCCGGGCCATGGCGGGGCGGCTGGCCCGCGACCTCGAGACCGACGATGTCACCACCGCCACCGTGCGTTTCACCTCGGGCGCACTCGCCACCGTGGTCAACAGCGCCCTTTCGCCGCGTCAGCTGAGTCATCTGCGGATCGATCTGCGGGACGCCACGATCGAGCTGAACCATCTTTACGGGTACGCAAACGGTGACTGGAGCTACACCCCCGCACCAGGTGTCGAGCCCGGCCGGGCGGCCGCCTGGACCTCCCCCGCCGAGGACGTCCCCAGCTCGCACAGCGCCCAACTCCGCTCACTCCTGGCCGACATGCGGGCGGGCCGACGGCCCAGGGCGAGCGCCGGGGACGGCCGCCGTTCCCTGGAGCTGATCACCGCGATGTACAAGGCGGCGCTCACCGGTCGCCCCGTCCTGGCCGGCGAGATCGTCCCGGGCGATCCCTTCTACACGGCACTGCACGGCTCCGTGCCCGGCTGGGCGCCCAAGGAGTCCGGGCGATGACCGGCCGCGGGGAAGATCACGTCGACCGCGCCCTGCTGCTCACCTTCGACGACCGGCATGTGCGCGAGTGGGCCGCCGCCGCACCGCTGTTCACGTCGTTCGGCGCCCGTGTCACCTTCTTCGTCTGTGAGCCCGACCGGCTCGACCGCGACGACGTGCGGCTGCTGCGCCGGCTCGCGGACGACGGCCACACCGTCGGCTGCCACGGTCTGCGGCACGAGCGGGCGCCCGAGTTCATCGCCGCGCACGGCGCGGCCGCCTATCTCGACCGGGAGGTGGTGCCCGCCCTGGAGACGCTGCGCCACCTCGGCTTTCCGGCCCGGGCCTTCGCCTACCCGTGCAGCGCGCGCGACGAGAGCACCGACCGGCTGCTTCTCGCGCTCTTCGAGCGGCTGCGCGGCGGTCTGTCCGGCGACCGCCGCGCCGATCCGTCCCTCGCGGCCGAGCTGCGTGTCCCGGCCGGCGGCATCGCCGCCCGGCGGGTCCTGCCGGGGTGCTCGGTGGACTCCGGGCGCGGGGGCGTCGCGTACGGAGACGATCTGACCGGCGTCGAGACGGCACTGCGCCGGACCGCCGATGACGGGGGCTTGACCACGCTCTACGCCCACTGCATCGCCGACGCCCATGAGGCCAACCATGTGACACCGGCCCGGCTGGAGAAGCTCCTGGCCCTGGCCGACGGGATGTCACTGCCCTGCGTGGGCTTCGACGAGCTCCCGTGAACCACCACCGCGCCGCACACATTTCATTCAGAGGGGCCCTTCACTCATGCATGACGACCGCACGCTGACCGAGGAACGGCTCGACCGCGCCCTGCGCGAGCGCATCCGCCCCGCCGTCCATCCCCGTACGGCACCCCTCGAATTCGAGGCCTGGCACGCCCCCGGCGAACCGGTGCCCTTCGCCGAGGCGGTGGCCGCCCCCTACAAGCCCGGTGCCATCGGCGACGACTGGGGGCCTGCCTGGGGCACCAGCTGGTTCCGGGTGACCGGCCGCGTCCCGGCCGACTGGGCGGGTGAGACCGTCGAAGCGGGACGCGCGGGGTCTGGTGGTCTCGGTCGTCGATCTGGTGGCCGGGCGCGAGACGATCGCCCCGGGCTGCGCGGCGAATCTGCTCCAGGTCCATCCGGATCTGCCGAACCGCTGGGACGCCTGGGACGTCGATGCCTTCTACCGCAATTCGGTGACCGATCTGACCGGGGCGGACGTGGTGCGCCGCAGCGGTGACGGCGTCGAGGTGGTGCGTACCTTCGGTTCGTCCCGTGTCACCCAGCTGCTGACGCTGAGCTCTTCGCCGAGAGCCCTTCCCCGGAGACGGGAACCACCTGGCTGGATGCGGTCACCACACTGGGCAGCGTGAACCACCAGGACACCTGGCTGCAGCGGCGTCCGCTGTTCGGCCACTGGGTGCGTCCCGACGGCTCCCCCGGGCATCTGCACGTCCATCTGATGAAGGACGACGGGGCGGAGGACTTCGACTTCGCGTCCGGTGTGCTCTCCACCGTGCAGAGCGGCCCGCATGTGGCCTGGCTGACGGGATTCGCCTGCCCGGCGGGCGACCGGCACCACCACCTCGACATGATCGAGCCGGGTGACCGGTTCCGGGCGCGGTCGCTGCGTCTGGTGGTGGACGTGATCGGTGCGCCGCCCGTAGCGGAGACGTCCGTGGCCGGCGGCGATGTCGACCTCGACCTGGGGACGGCGCGGCTGGGCTTCAGCCTGGCCGGGGGCAGTTTCGGCGGCCGTACGCCGACGGCCCGGCTGGTCCCGCTCGCTGACGGGGTGCGGATCGAAGTCGTCCTTTTCGAGAGCGCGACCCCGGTCGAGCTGGACTGGGCGGCGTTGGGCGACACGTTCGCGGCGGGGACCCTTTCCCTTGTGCCGTCCGGTACGGAGCAGGGCGGGGAGCCGGTGCCTGATCCCGAGGTGGATGTGGTCGGCGACTGCGCCGAGATGTGCTGGACAACCCCTCAGGGACGCCGGCTGACGGTGCGCGGCAGCCGGTCGGTCGTCTCCCGCGAGGAGCACGCCGCGCTGCACTCCGCGACGGTGGACGGCGCGGCACCGCCGTCGCCCCGCCTGTCGGAGTCCCGGCTGGTGCCGTAGACACCCAGGAGCTCCTCTTCGGCCCGGGGGCCGGAGCGGAGCTCCCTCGGCAGGAGCCGGCACGGCCAGGCGGTCGCCGACCTGATCAAGCGTTGATTCCTGCGCAGTTCGGCGTCGGCGGCTCAGTGGAGGGGGGCGCCGACGTGGGCGAGATAGCCGAGTCCGGTGGACACGTCACCGTCGGTGGCGCCGTGCCGTGACGGGCGCAGCCGATCCCGGGGTCCGGCCTGCTCCCGGGTGCTCGCTGATCCGTGCATTCGTATCAGGGGGCCGCGTTGGGACCGCCATGGGTGACGCGGCGCTTGCGGGCCGCCGTCACCAGGCCCGCGCCTGTCAGGACGGTCACGCCCGCGAGTCCGCTGATCCAGGCCAGGACCACAGTGCTGGTGCCCGTCGGGGCCATGAGCGACTTCGCGGGGGTTCGGTCTCCGGCGGCCTGCCGGATGAGATCGGCGACGACATCGGGGTGCGACATCATCGCGACATGCGAGGAATCGACCTCGACGGTGTGCGAATTGGCGCGCTTGGCCTCGAAGCGTTCGAGATCCGGGGCGATGGCCTTGTCCCGGGTGGCCACCAGCGCCCAGGACGGAATGGTCTTCCAGGCCGCCGCAGCCGCCGTGTCCATGAACGCGGCTCCGTTGATGGGGCGTTGAGTGGCGGCCATCACGGCCGTGGTGCCCGACGGCACGTCCGCCGCGAAGACGTCGTGGAACCTGTCGGGCTGAATGTACAGATCAGTCCCCTCCTTTCCGTCGGCCTCCGGGAACGGCACCGGCTTCAGAGCCGCATTCAGCTCGCTTCCCGCGAACTTCGCCGACAGGTCCGACAGCTTCTCCCCCTTGTCCGGCATGAGCGCGGACACGAACACCAGCGACTTCACCTGCGGGTTCCCCGCGGCGGCGCTGCTGATCACCGCACCGCCGTAGGAATGCCCGGCCAGCACGATCGGGCCCTTGATGCTCTTCAGCACGCCGGCTATGTACGCGGAGTCACCGGCGAGCCCGCGCAGCGGATTGGCCGGGGCCATGACCTTGTACCCGTCACGCTGCAGGCGTTCCACCACACCGTTCCAGCCCGAGGCATCGGCGAACGCGCCGTGTACCACCACCACCGTGGGCTTGACGCCGGGCGGATCGGCACCGCCATCGGCTGCGGCAGGTCCGGCGGCCGCGGCAAGGGCGGCTGCGGTGAGCGCCACGGCGACGGTCTGCGCGCGCCGCCCGCGTATCCACATCCATGGGGCGAGGAGGGTTGAGACGGTCATGCTGTTCTCTCTTCGTCGAGGAGCAGTTGGTGGGCTCAGCGTTGCCAGGCCCGGCCCGGACGGCGCGACGCGCGAAGCAAAGGAGTGAAAACGCGCGACCGTCCGAGTGAACGAGATGCAACACGGAGTGACGGGAGCCGAGAGTGTGCCGTACCGATCAGCTGTCCGGGAGCGGAGGCGGACCGGGTGCGGTATCCCGGAAACATGGCTTCCCGGCGGTTCCTGCAGTCGTTCCCAAAGACCCGAAGGCGCAGGAACGCTCTCGTGGCGATGCCGTTCGCGCTGATCGCCATCGTCACGGTGGTTGACGTCATCTCGCCGCCGGATGTGCACATGGGCCCGTTCCTGGTGGCCGCTCCTGCGGTGGCTGCCTCTTTCACCGGGCCGCGCATGACCGCTTTCGTCGGTGCGGTCGCCGTGCTGGCCCAATCCCTGGTGGCCATCGCGCGCACCAGCATCAACGACCTCAATCACACCTACCAGATCATCGCGCTCATTCTCATCTCTGGCTTCGTCACCTTCTTCGCCCATCTGAGAGAACGGAACGAGCAGGCGGTGTCCCAGCTCCGTTCGGTGGCCGAGGCGGCGCAGCGAGTGGTACTGCGGCCGCTGCCCAGGCGCAGCGGCCCCTTGCGCATCGCCTCGGTCTATCTGGCCGCGGAGGCGGAGGCGCAGATCGGGGGTGACCTGTACGCGGCCGCCCGCACCACCGACGGAACCCGCCTGATCATCGGCGATGTCCGCGGTAAGGGACTGTCCGCGATCGGCGAGGCAGCCAGCGTCCTGGGTGCCTTCCACGCTCTTTCCCGCCAGGAGTCGCAGCTGCCCGATCTGGTGGCGCATCTGGAGGCGAGCATCGCGCTGGACGAGAACGACACCGTTCACGAAGGCATGGACGACGACCTCGCGGAGTCCTTTGTCACCGCGGCCGTTCTCGACATCCCCGATGCCTCCACCGAACTCCACCTCGTCAGCTGCGGTCATCCACCGCCGCTCCTGCTGCGTGCGGGAGAGGCGATCCCGCTCAAAGTACGGGCGCCCGCCCCGCCGCTCGGTCTGACGCACCTGCTGGTCACCGAACACACCGCGGAGACGTTCGCCTTCGGCGTCGGCGACACCCTGCTTCTGTACACGGACGGTGTCATCGAGTCCCGGGACCGGTCAGGGGTCTTCTATCCGCTCCCGGAGCGGGCCGCATTGCGGTGCGGCCAGGGCCCGGACTCCCTGCTGGAATCACTGTGTGCCGACCTGGTCCGCCACGCCGGCGGCCGCCTGGGCGACGATGCGGCGCTGGTCGCCATCGAACGGCTTCCGGCCTCCGGGTGACGCCACCCGCCCGCACCGCTCAGGCCTGGCCGCCTCGCAGCCTGCGCGATACGGCACGCAACCAGGGATGGCGTTCATGCAGTTGCGACGAGTGCCGGTCGAGTTCCTTGCCCAGACGTTCCGTGCGCTTGTCGATGTCGAGCTCGTCCAGAATCCGGTCGATCTCGGCGAGCAGGGCTCCGTGCAACTGCCACTGTCCGGGATGTTCCTGAACGTCTTCGAGGAGCAGGTTCGCCACCCGGTCCCTGGTCGCACGGCTCACGGCGAGCGCGCGGGCGAGCCGGTCCTCAGCCTCCTCGCCGTTCTCCGCGACCGGAGTGGTGATCAGCTCCGAGAAGCTCTCGATGGCACCGGCCATCTGTCCGAACAGCTCCGTCAGGGATTCGGCCACGTCGGCGGGGAACAGCGTCTCGTCGGTGCGGGCCTTGGCCAGGTCGGTCAGGGTGCGTGACAGCACCCGCAGCACCACGGCGCAGATCTCCAGGGTGTCCAGACCGGTACGCAGCACGACCCGGTACAGCAGTCCCTGCCTCACGCGCGGGTTGAGCGTGAGGCCTTCCTCGGCCTGCCGCAGCGAGGCATCGACCTCCACGATGTCATGGTCCAGCCGACGGGCTTCGTGGAGCCGGTCGGCCGCCCGCTGGACGGAGGCGCGACCGCCCACGTCCTCTCCCATCGCACGGAACATATGTCCCATCGCGTGGGCCAGACTGTCGATGGAGGCGCCCGCGGACTGCACCCAGACGGGTGGCGCGAAGAGCAGGTTGAACAGCATTCCCACGCCCGCGCCGATCAGTGTCTCCAGCACGCGGTCCCAGGCTGTGGAGGCGACCTGCGAGACGCCCAGTACGAGCATCGCGCTGATCGCCACCTCGGGTACGAACTCGTCGACCCGCACCAGCCGTCCGATGATCAGCGAGGCGAAGATCGTGAGTCCGAGGCTCCACCAGCTGAGTCCCACCAGGGAGCTGAGCGCACTGGCGATGAGCACCCCGACGATGACGGAGTTCACCCGGCGGATCCCCGTGGTGAGGGTCGCGTAGAGGGTGACCTGTACGACGAGGAGTGCGGTGAGCGGTGCGGTGAGCGGTGCCGGATGCGGAAGGGTCCACACCGCCACGACGTAGGCGATGACGGAAGCCGCCGTGGAACGCAGGGTCTGCGCTCCGACGGGCTCGGTCGTACGCCGGACGAGCTTGATCACGGGTGCGGATACTCGTGCCATCTATTTCCCATGCCCGCCCGTGCGCCGCCACAGCGCCTCGGCGAACCGAACCCCACCGTACGGCCGTGCCGATGGGCGCAGCCGCGGATGTCGTGGCTCAGGAGCGCGGTTCGAGGGCGCCGATCAGTTCCCTGCCCGTGGCGGTGGCCCGCATCTCGTCGGACAGGCACTCGGCCCGCGCCCGGTACGAGGGTTCCTTGAGGACCAGTTCGACGGACGACCGGAGATGGGAAACATCGTCGGGGCCGAGCACCGTCGACTCGTCCGCCGGGCCCACGGTCGGGGTGACAGCTGTCCCCGCGCCCGCCTCGGTCACCAGCCGGGCGTTCACGGGCTGGTCGGCGAAGAGGGGGACGCAGACCAGCGGGACGCCTGCCGCCAGGGCGCCGAAGACCGTCCCCGACCCGCCGTGGCAGACCACGAGGGAGGCACTGCCCAGGACATCGGCCTGCGGCACCCACGCCTCCACGTGGACGTTGGGCGGAATCGGCCCGAGCCCCGATACGTCGGTGCCGTGCCCCGTCGTCAGCAGTACCCGCACCGGCAGTCCGCTCGCCGCCTCCAGCGCCGCCCGCTACAGGCCGGCGGCGGTCGGCATGGCGCCCGCCACGGTGCCCGGGGTGGGGTAGACGAGCGGTTCCTCGACCCCGCCCCACCAGTCCGGCAGTACGCCCGGACGAAGGGGTTCACAACTCTTTGGCCGGCACCTTGTTCTGGCGAACATGGGCACCACTGAGTGAACGGCGTGACGATCTGTGGGTGTGCCCGGCGGGGTCTGCGTAACGTGTTCGTTGCGATTTGGGACGCCGGGTGTGGCGTCAGCAGTCGGGGCCCCCGTTCCACCGGAGTGATGGTTCGGGGCCTCCCCGTCGCCTCCGGCCACACCCACATGGCCAGGTCGTAGGGATTCCGCCCGCCTGGAACGGACCGCATACGGGATATGCGTCGCCGCCCAGGACGCGAAAGCGGAGGACCAGCGCGCCCAAGACGTTCGGGGCGTGCCAGTGGGGCGGGCTCACTCCTGCTCACTGCCCAGGAACGGTTCGTGGTAGTGGTGGGTCACGGCGTACGGCGAGGGATCGAGGGAAGCCGGCAGGCGCGTCAGACGGGCCGCCACTCGCGGCATGCCTCCTCCAGCGCGGAAAGCATCGCGGCGGTGAACAGCCGGCCGAACACCTCCCTCGTCATCAGGGACACGCCGTCGTCCGGGGGCAGTTCAAGCACGCGCGCCATCACCGGCCCGAGCTCCTCGTCGGGCGGCTCTCCTCCGATGCGGTACGGCTGTTCCCGGGTCCTCAGTAACGCTTCGAGTTTCGGTGGGGCGACGACGAGGACGTCGTCGCCCCGTGCCGTGCACGCGTCGATGAAAGGGAGGAGTGGGTGGAAGTGGCCCGATCCGCTGGTCGAGGCGAAAAGTACACGCATGGGGCCGGGCCCAGGGGTGGCCGCCCCCCTGCCCACAGGCCCACTTTCCGCCTGGTTCCGGCGCCTTGCCCGGGTGCGTACGCCCCGGCCGTCAGACCGGACGGTCGTCGGTCACGTGCCGGTCCTGCACCCTGATCCGGTACAGCCACAGCAGTACGGCCGCCACCAGAACGGCAAGTGCCACTCCCAGTTCGGTGTAGCCGCCGTATCCGGTGATGGAGAAGCCGGTCGCACCCACAACCAGCACCACTGTGAGGAACCCGGCCAGCGTCCAGGCCAGGGGTACGAAGAAACGGGGCAGCCGGATCGGCCGCGCGGCGTCGGGACGGTCCTTGCGCAGCAGAGCGAAGCCGGAGACCGCCAGCACATGGGTGAGGATGTATCCCAGGTTGCCGGTGACGATGATGGCCAGCGGGGTCTGAAGCACTGTCAGCACGAAGACGTTCAGCACCAGGGCCACCAGCAGGGCCCGGGCCGGCACCCCGCGCTTGTTCAGTACCCCCACCTGCTTGATCGTGAGCCCCGCCTTGCCCATCTCGTACAGCACCCGGGAGCCGTCGGCGAGACCGGTGATCATGATGAGCAGCAGTGAGGCGATGAGGAAGACCACCATGAGGTCGGAGGCGCCGCCCACCAGGTCCTGGAAGGCGCCGACGAAGAAGGTGGTGGGTTCCTCGCCGATGGCCTTCTCACCGACGTACCCCGACAGGGTCAGCGGCAGCAGGATGAAGACGCCGAGGGAGAACAGCACACCGGCGCGCAGGGCCCGGGTGGTGTCGCGCACCGTGTCCTTGTACTCGGGGGCGAAGGTCGCACACACCTCCACACCGAATGACGTCCACGCCATGACGTACAGCCACACCAGCGCCTCGCGCAGCCCCGCGGCGCCGTGCAGATTCCAGTGCAGGCCCTGCGCGCTCCAGTCACCGGAGAACAGCGGCAGGACAATGAAGACGGCGAGCGGCACCAGCAGCGCACCGCCGGTGACGTAGACGACCCACATGGCGACATGCAGGCCGATCATTGCGGCGCCGAACAGCAGCAGCATCACGAGCAGGCCCACCGCTATGGGGAAGTCCACTTTCACCGGCCCGAACTCCACGCTCCAGTCCTGGCCGGGGAACCACTGGGCCTGGACGAAGGAGCCGATGAGCCCGGAGTAGACGGCGAGGGCCGTCGTCCAGGGGAACCAGTAGCCGATGCTCGCGATCGGGCCCACCACGGGCGCCCGCTTCTTCCAGCCCTCGGTCGCGTAGTGCGCGATCCCGCCGGAGGAGTCGGGGAACATCGCGGCCAGTTCGGTGTAGATCCAGTTGGTCGCGGTGGCCAGCACCATCGAGGCCGCCCACAGGGCGATCGCCCCCCAGGCGCCGAGGCCGCCGATGGAGGCGCCGAGCGAGGCGATGAGCGCCGCCGGCATGGTCAGCGACATCGCGAATCCGTCGAACCAGCTCATCTTCTTCGGCAGTGCCGGGGCGGACGCACCCGCCGCTCCCGAGGAGTCCGAAGGGTCCGGTGAGGGTGGGGCTGGGGTCTTTGGCTGGGATGACATGGGCTTCCCCTCAGGGTGGGCGCAGACAGGAGAGTCGTTGGGGCCCGGTTATAGATGAAGCGAAAAACACCTGTCAATACTCATGAACAAGCAATGATCGACTTCAGGTTTTGCTGATTCAGCAGTCTTGACAGTTCCTGATTGCTCAGCGAGTCTCCAGTCATCGCTTCGCACCCGACCCGGGCCGGCGCGGCCCAGAGCCGACGCGCCCGTTCCCGGTCAGGAACAGGACAGAGAGGCCAACGCATGACCACCCCGACCGCCGACCGGCACCAGCTCTTCATCAACGGCGCCTACACCGACGGCACTTCCGGGACCACCCACGAGGTCATCAGCCCCGCGACGGGCGAACTCGTGGGCACCTTCCCGCTGCCCGCGGCCGCCGACGTCGACACGGCCGTGCGTGCCGCGAACGCGGCCCAGCCGGCTTGGGCCGCGACCAATGTGTGGACCCGCGCCGAGCTCTGTCACCGCATCGGTACGGAACTCGGCAGGCGCGTGGACGAACTCGCCCGCCTGCAGTCCCTGGAGCAGGGCAAGCCGCTCGCCGAGTCCGTCGCCGACATCGAGGAGGCGGCCAAGCTCTTCCACCTGCACGCCGAGGACGCCGTACGGCTGCACGGCGAGACGCTGCCCTCCACCGACAACACCAAGCGGATGTTCACCTTCCAGCGCCCGGTGGGCACGTGGGGCATCATCACGCCGTGGAACTTCCCGCTGCTGATGCTCGCGGAGTTCGTCGCCCCCGGACTCGCCACCGGCAATGCCCATGTCGTCAAGCCGCCGGCCAACACCCCGCTCACCGTTCTCAAGGCGATGGAGGCGTTCGTCGCCGCCGGACTGCCCGACGGCCTCGTCAACATCGTGCCCGGCGAGGGCGACACCGGCGATGCGCTGGTACGCCACGAGGGCATCCACGCGATCGGCTTCATCGGCTCCACCGCGACCGGGGCGAAGATCCAGTCCGCCGCCGGCCTCAAGCGCTCCATCATGGAGTGCTCGGGCAACGGCCCGCTCGTCGTCCTCGCGGACGCCGATGTCGAGGCCGCTGCCAAGGCCGCTGTCGACGGCGCCTACCCGTGCGCCGGACAGGTCTGCTGCGCCACCGAACGCGTCATCGTGCACGCCGACATCCACGACGAGTTCGTCGAGGCCGTGCTGCGCGAGGCCCAGCGCATCACCCTCGGCGACCCGTTCGACCCCAAGACGGTTCTCGGCCCCCTCAACAACGAGGGCGTCGCAGCCAAGATGGACCGTCACATGGCCGACGCGCGCGAGCGCGGCGCGCGCATTCTGCTCGGCGGCAAGCGCGCTTCAGGACACCCCACGGACCTCTACTACGAGTTCACCGTGGTGGACGGGGTGCCCGAGGACAGCCTGCTGTCCCGCGAGGAGTCCTTCGGCCCGGTCGTCCCGATCATCACCGGGCAGGACGAGGACGACCTGTTGCGCATCGCCAACGACGACAAACTGGGCCTCCAGGGCGCCGTCTTCACCCGCAGCATGACCTCCGCCTTCCGCTTCATCGAGGAAATGGCCGTCGGCCAGGTCGTCGTGAACGAAAGCAACAACTGGTGGGACATCAACATGCCCTTCGGCGGCGCCGGCAGCCGCTCCACCGGCTGGGGCCGCATCGGCGGCAAGTGGACTCTCATGGACATGACCGACACCCGCACCGGCGTCATCAGCCTCTGACCGCGCCGCGCCCACTCCACCGTCCGCCGACCGGGGCCCCGACCAGCGTCGGGGCCCCGGCCCGCGCTGCCCCACCACGCCGGTAACGAGGTACCCGCCAGATGACCACCGCAGCCCCCCGCCCCACCGACCACCGCAACCGACTGCGCGACACGAAGGCCGCCCCCTACTGGCTGGACCGGCCCGAGCACCCCGCACCGCTGCCCCGGCTGACCGCCGACACCGCCTGCGATCTCGCCGTCGTCGGCGGCGGTTACACCGGGTTGTGGACCGCCCTGCTCGCCAAACGCGCCCGCCCCGAACGAGACGTCCTCGTCCTCGAACAGAACACCTGCGGCCACGCGGCCAGCGGCCGGAACGGCGGTTTCTGCTCCCCCAGCATCACCCACGGTCTCGCCAACGGCGCCGACCGCTGGCCCACCGAGGCCCGGCTGCTGCACCGCCTGGGCATGGAGAACTTCGACGCCTTCCGGCGCGACCTGGACACCCATGACATCGACTGCGGGTTCGTACGCAGCGGCAAGGTCACCACCGCCGCCACCCCCTGGCAGGCCGAAGGACTCAAGGGCGCCCATGCGCTCGCCCGCCGGTACGGCGAACAGACCAGGCTGCTGGACCGTGACGAACTGCGGAGCTATGTCGACTCCCCTCTCTGGACAACCGGCCTGTGGTCTCCCGACTACGCGCTCCTCGACCCCGCCCGCCTTGTCTGGGGCCTGCGCGCCGCCTGCCTCGACCTCGGGGTCCGCATCGCCGAGCACACCGAAGTCACCGCCCTGACCTCTCGTCATGCCGGCCGGGTCCGCCTCACCACCCCCTACGCCGCGGTCGGTGCCCGGCAGGTCGCCCTCGCCACCAACATCTACCGGCCCCTGCTCAAGCGCCTCTCGCTCACCATGATTCCGGTCTACGACTACGCGCTGACCACCGAACCCCTGAGCAATGAGCAACTCGCCGCCATCGGCTGGAGCGGCGAGCACGGAATCACCGACGCGGGCAACCAGTTCCACTACCTCCGCAAGACCGACGACAACCGCATCCTGTTCGGCGGTTACGACGCCATCTACCACTACGGCAACCGGGTCGAGGAGCGCCTCACCCAGCGCCCCGCCACCTTCGACACCCTCGCCGCCCAGTTCGCCGAAGCCTTTCCCACCCTCGCCGGCGTCCGCTTCTCGCACTCATGGGGTGGCGTCATCGACTCCACCACCCGCTTCTGCATGTTCGCGGGCACCGCCGCGCGCGGCCGGATCTCCTACGCCCTCGGCTTCACCGGGCTCGGCGTCGGCGCCACCCGCTACGGCGCCCAGGTGATGCTCGACCTGCTCTCGGGCCGGCGCACGGAACGGCTCCGGCCCGCCATGATCCGCCGCCCTCCGGTGCCCTTTCCCCCGGAGCCGGTCCGCTATCTCGGCGTCGAGGCCACCCGGTGGTCCATGGCCCGCGAGGACACGTACGGCCACCGCAACCTGTGGCTGCGCACCCTGGACCGGCTCGGCCTCGGCTTCGACTCCTGAGCAAGCCGGGCAGGATAGGCCCGTACGACCGAAGATCCAGGCCCGCACACCGTGGTGGGCCGTACATGAGAGCCGGAGCACAGCATGAGCACGCTGGGTGGCAGCCCCCTGGACGACACCGACCGTCAGATCATCGCCGCACTCCAAGCGGACGGCCGCCGCCCGTACAGCCAGATCGCCGAGGAACTGGACATTCCGGCCTCCTCCGTGCGTTACCGCGTTCAGCGCATGGAGGAGAACGGCACCCTCCAGATCGTCGGTATCGCCAACCCGCTGACCATCGGCTTCGACCGGTTCGCCATGGTCGGCATCCGGGTCAGGCCGGGCAGCGCCCAGGAGGTCTGCCGACGGCTGAGAGAGTTGCCCGAGACCTCCTACGTCATCATGACCGCGGGCACCTACGACGTGATGGCGGAGGTGATCTGCCGGGACACCGATCACTTCACCGACCTGATGAACCGCAGGCTGCATCACATCGACGGAGTCGTCTCGACCGACTCGTTCTTCGTACTGGAAGTGCACAAGCTGGCGTACGGCTGGGGCGTCGGCGAGGTGGACACCTCGCTGCTCGACGCCCCGCAGCCACCACTCAGCGCCGGTCTCGACCAGCGCGCCTGAGCCGCGCCGCCCTGCCCGGCGGGCCACTCACCGATCGCCACCACCTGTACGGCGCGCAGCTTAACGGTGGGGTCCACGTCGGCGCGGTCGGGGCGCCGGGCCGTGGTCGCGGGCAAGGACGCGGGCGGGGACGGAGACACGGACGTCGGGGATACCGACTCGGACGGGCCGGCCGCAGTCCGGGAGGTTGCCGAGCAGCCCGTGGATCCCGCGAGCAGTCCACCGGTGCCGAGCAGCAGTGCACGCCGGCCGAGTGGTTGTCGCATGCGTTGCCCCGTTCCCGTTCGGGGTCCTCACCACGGAGATTCGGACCCGTACGGATTTCGATGGTCAGGCATGAATAGCTTCATCATCTTCCATTCACCCGGGCGCGACTGCCAGCATCGGCGCACCGCCACCCCGTGAGGGAGAAATCCGATGAATCGTCCCCGTTCTCTGCGCTGTCTGGCAGCCCTGGCAGTAGTGGCTCTCGCGGCTACCGCGTGTGGCCGCTCCGGCCAGGGCGACGCCCCGTCCGGCCGTTCCTCGCAGGCCGCCGCCGGCCGGACCGCAGCCGAGCTGCTCCCCGCGCAGTACCGGCAGAAGGGTGTGCTCCAGGTGGCCACCGCGGTGGGATACCCGCCGATGGAGATGTACGAGCCCGGGACCACCCGGCTCACAGGTGTCGACCCCGACCTGGCCAAGGCCATCGCCGAGCGGCTCAAGCTGAAGCTCGAACTCACCAATGCCGCCTTCGACGGGCTGATCCCCGGTCTGGAGTCCGGACGCTTCGACCTGGTCATGTCGTCCATGACGGACAGTGCCCAGCGGCGCCGGGCGGTCGACTTCGTCGACTACTTCCGCACCGGCGGCGTCATCATGACGAAGAAGGGCAACCCGCAGGGCATCAAGTCCCTCACGGACCTGTGCGGAAAGACCGTCGTCCTCGCCAAGGGCAGCTCGAACCTCCACATCGGCGAAGAACAGAACGCCAAGTGCAAGGAGAAGATGCGGATCTCGCAGAGCGAGGACGCGCCGACCGGGCTGCTGCAGCTGGACAGCGGACGCGCAGTCGCGACCATCGTCGACTATCCCGTTGCCAGGATGTTCACAAAGAAGAGCAGCGCTTACGAGGTTCTGCCGACGCAGTACGGCACCGCCCCCTGGGGCATCGCGGCCGCGAAGAACCAGGGCGGATTGCGCGATGCCGTCCACAAGGCCCTGCAGGAACTGATCGACAACGGCGACTACAAGAAGATCCTCGACACCTGGGGAGTCGGCGACAGCGCCGTGCCCGAGGCCACCGTGAACGACGGGCAGTGAGTACGGACATGACCCACCGGAAAATGCCCGGCGCCGCTCTCAAAGCGGCACCGGCAGCAGCCACAACGGATGCGACACCGCCGGAGGAGGACCTCTCCCTCCAGGTGACCCGGCGCCCCCGTCCCGGGCGCTGGCTGGCGGTCCTCGCCGCCGCACTGTTCGCGGTGTGGCTCGCCTACACCGTCATCGTCAATCCCAACCTGCACTGGGACATCGTCGCCAAGTACCAGTTCGACGGCGTGATCCTCAAGGGTCTCGGCGTGACCATTCAGCTCACGCTCGTCTCGATGGCTCTCGGCATCGTCATCGGGGTACTCGTCGCGGTGATGCAGCTCTCCGACAGTCCGGTTCTGCGTCTCACCGCCGGTGCGTACACCTGGTTCTTCCGGGGCACACCGCTGCTGGTCCAGCTCATCTTCTGGTTCAACCTGGCCCTGCTCTTCCCGGTGATCAGCATCGGTATCCCGTTCGACGGCCCGAAACTCATCAGCTGGCAGTCCAACCAGGTCATCACCGGCTTCGTGGCGGCCCTGCTCGGCCTCTCCATCAACGAGGGCGCCTACATGGCCGAGATCGTGCGGGCCGGCATTCAGAGCGTGGACCCCGGCCAGCGCGAGGCGGGTGCGTCCATCGGCATGTCGAACCGTCAGATCCTGTCCCGGATCATCCTTCCGCAGGCGATGAGAGTCATCATCCCGCCGTTCGGCAACCAGTTCATCTCCATGCTCAAGACGACCTCGCTGGTCTCTGTCATCGCGGGCGCCGATCTGATGACCGTCTCCCAGCACCTCTACCTCGCCAATTTCGAGGTGGTGGCGCTGCTGCTGGTGGCTTCCCTCTGGTACCTGGTGCTCACCACGATCGCGAGCATCGGCCAGCATGCCGTCGAGCGCCGCTACAGTCCGGGCGCCGCCCCGCCGCTGCGGCGCAGGGTCCTGGCGAATCTCGTACCCGGGCGTGACAGGAAGAAGGCAGCGGCATGAACGAGGTGATCCTCAGGGCCCGTGGGGTCCGTAAGCGATTCGGTGACACCGAGGTGCTGAAGGGCATCGATCTCGATGTCCGCAGCGGTGAGGTGCTGTGTGTCATAGGTCCTTCCGGGTCCGGGAAGTCGACGCTGCTGCGCTGCTTCAATCACCTCGAGCAGATCGACGCGGGGCGGGTGTGGATGGATGGTGAGCTGATCGGCTACGAGCAGCACGGCCCGTCCGGGCGTGTCCTGCGCGAGCGGCGCCCCCGTGACATCCGACGGCAGCGGGAGCGGATCGGCATGGTGTTCCAGCGGTTCCACCTGTTCCCGCACCGCACAGCGGTGCAGAACGTGATGGAGGGGCCGGTCGCCGTCAAGGGCCTCTCGCGTGCACGGGCCGAGAAGCAGGCCCGGGAGCTGCTGGACCACGTCGGTCTCGCGGACCGAGCGGATCACTACCCGGGGCAGCTCTCCGGTGGGCAGCAGCAGCGTGTGGCGATCGCCCGGGCACTGGCCATGGAGCCGGCACTCATGCTCTTCGACGAACCCACCTCCGCTCTCGATCCCGAGCTCGTCGGCGAGGTCCTGGGCGTCATGCGAGACCTGGCCCGCAGCGGTATGACGATGGTCGTGGTCACCCACGAGATGGGCTTCGCCCGCGAGGTCGCCGACCGTGTCCTGTTCATGGATCAGGGTGCCGTCGTCGAAGCCGGGAGCCCGGAGCGTGTGTTCACCGACCCGCGGCACGAGCGCACGCGGGCCTTCCTGTCGACGGTGCTGTGATGGGCCGCCCACTGGACCTTCTGCTGCGCGGCGGCACACTGGTCGACGGAACCGGGGCACCCGCCAGGGAGGCGGACATCGCGGTGGTGGACGGACGGGTCGCAGTGCTTCCCGCCGGCACCCCGGCCGCGGCGGCCGAGACGCTGGATGTGACCGGCCAGGTCATCGCGCCCGGCTTCATCGATGTGCACACGCACTCCGACGCCCTCGCGGCACCCCACGGCGCCGACGGCACCGCGGAGCCGGTCGACGACCTTCGCCTCGCACCACTGCTGCAGGGCGTCACCACGGAGATCTGCGGCAACTGCGGGACGAGCCTGTTCCCTTCGCTGCCGGAACGGCTGCCTTCACTTGCCGAGCATCTCAGAGTGACGTTCGGGCTCGGACCGGTACGGCCCGCGGTGGACTTCGACGCATTCGCCGCCGGACAGGACCCTGCCCTGCGCCGCAACCACATCGCCTCGCTGGTCGGACACGGCACGCTGCGCGCCGGGGTGATGGGCTTCGAGGCCCGCCCGCCCCGGCCCGACGAGCTGGACACCATGTGCGCGCTGCTCGACCGGGCGCTCGGCCAGGGTGCGGCCGGCCTGTCCACGGGGCTGATCTACCCGCCGGGCACCTACGCCGGCACCGAGGAGATCGTCGCGCTGGCCGGAGTCGCCGCGCGTCATGGCAAGCCCTACGTCACCCATCTGCGCGACGAGATGTCACAGGTGGAGACCGCCCTGGAGGAAGCCCTGGAGATCGCGGTTCGCTCCGGTGCCCCGCTGCAGATCTCCCATCACAAGACCGCGGGCCGGCACGCCTGGGGCGCCACGCTGCGCACCCTGCCCCGGCTGGAAGAGGCCCGTGCCGAAGGCGTGGACGTGCTGTGCGACGTCTACCCGTACACCGCGGGCAGCACCGTTCTGCACGCCATGCTGCCACCGTGGACGAGCGAGGGCGGCATCGGCGCCCTGCTGGAACGGCTGCGCCGGGCAGATACGCGCGACCGGATCCGGACGGACATCGCTCAGGGCGTCAAGGGGTGGGAGAACACCGTGGGCAACGGCGGCTGGGACCTCATCACCGTGGCCGCCGCGCAGGCGCACCCGGAGGCCGAGGGCCGCAGCATTGCCGACCTCGCCGCCGGGCGCGGCGTCCACCCGGTCGACTACGCGTGCGACCTGCTGCTGGCCGAGCAGGGCGAGGTGACCATCATCAGCCATTCCATGCGCGAGGACGACGTCCGGCGGGTGCTCGCCAGCCCGCTGTCGATGATCGGCTCGGACGGAGTCCCCAAACCCGGTCGCCCGCACCCTCGTTGGGCGGGAACCTTCGCCCGCGTACTCGGCCATTACGGCCGCGACCAGCAACTGATCCGGCTGGAGAACGCGGTGCACAAGATGACCGGTCTGCCGGCCCGGAGGTTCGGGCTCACCGGCCGCGGCGTGGTCCGCGACGGCGCCCTCGCCGATCTGGTCGTCCTCGACCCGGCGTCGGTACGCGACACCGCCACCTTCGACCGACCGCTGCTGGCCCCCGAAGGCATCGATACCGTCGTGGTGGCGGGGCGGGTCGCAGTAAGGGGCGGCTGCCCGACCGCGGCGCGAGCGGGAGAAGTGGTGAGGATCCGATGAGTCTGGCCCAAGTGGCCGCGGCGGCGCGGCGCTCGGCAGCGCTGCCGCTCACCCTGGCCGTCGCCGCCGTCGACATCGACGGCGGCGAGACGGTGGGGGTCCACGACCACACCGTGCTGCCGGTCGCGTCCGCCTCGAAGCTGCTGCTGCTGGCCGAGGTCTCACGCCGACTGGACACCGGTGAGCTGCTCGCCGACCGGCCCGTCGAAGTCCTCGACGAGGACATGGCGGACGGCACCGGCCTGCTGCGCCGGATGAGCAGGCGCGGCTGGACCGTCGAGGATCTGGCCTGGCTGACCGCTTCGGTCAGCGACAACACCGCCACCAATGCGCTCCTGCGCCTGGTGGGGTGCGAGTCCACGGCCCGGCTGGCGGAGGAACTCGGGCTCGGCCGCCTCACACTGCACGACAAGGTCCGTGACATCCGGGGCCCTGATGTGCCGGCCGTCTTCGCCACCGGCACCGCACGGGACCTGGCACGGCTGGTGACACATGCGGTACGCGGCACGATGAGCTCCCCGGCAGCCTCTGCACGGCTGCTGGAGTGGATGCGCGCCAACACCGACCACGGTCTGGTCCCCGCCCTGGTGGATCACGACCCGTACGCCCCCGGCTTCCCGAACCCCTTGCCCGACGGGCTTCTGGTGGCCAACAAGACCGGTACCGACACCGGGGTCCGCGCCGATGCCGGTGTCATCGTCGGTGCGCGCCGACTGGCATACGCGGTGGTGGCGCACTGGGACCCGGCGCTGGGCCCCAGCACGCAGCGGGCCGCGGTGCACGCCATCCGGGACGTCGGCCGCACCCTCGCGGCCTGTGCCCGACGCCGCACCGCCGAATGAGAGCGGCACGCCCCGCCGGTCAGGACCACTGCATCTCCAGCAGCGACCGGATCTCCTCGGCGGCCGACCGCAACTCCGCGAGGAAGATCCGCAGCAGCGGGTTGCGGTTGGTGGGCCGGGTGGCGACCCCGATCCGCCGGTGCAGTCGGGGATGGTCCAGTCGGCAGACGTGCACACCCGTGGTGTCGCCGAGCCCGAGGGCCGGGACGAGCGCGATACCCATGCCCGCGCGGGCCAGGTTGATCGTGACCTGGTAGTGATCGCTGCGGCAGCGGACCCGCGGCCGGAACCCCTCGGCCGCACATGCGCGTTCCAGGACCGGTTCGCCGGTGTGGCCACCGTGCGTACCGATCCAGCTCTCCCCCTCCAGCGCGGCAAGCCTGACCGCGGTGTGCCGACCGAGGCGGTGCCGCAACGGGAGGACCACCAGCTGCGGCTCGTCGAAGAACATCTCCACATCCACGGTCGCCTGCCGGCACCAGGGGTCCAGCGGATGTTCGAAGACGACCGCCGCATCCAGCCGGCCCGCCTCCAGATCGGGAACCAGCTCGTGCGGCTGCCCCAGGATCAGCTCCAGCTCGACCTTGGGCCGCTCGGCCGCGAAGGCCGACAGCGCCCGAGGAAGCAGCTCCAGGCCCGAGGAAGCGAAGAAGCCCAGCCGCAGTACCCCGGCGTCGCCTTCGGAGTGCGCCCGCAGATCGTCCTGTGCGACAGCCATCAGGTCGGCGACAGCCTGCGCGTGCTCGGCCAGCCGCACACCGGCCGCTGTCAGCCGCAGGCTCTGCGGCTGACGTTCCACCAACGCCACCGCGAGTTCCTGCTCCAGCCGGGCGAGTTGATGCGAGACGGCGGACGGGCTCAGATGCAGCGCCTGGGCCGCGGCCACAATGGTGCCCGTGCGGGCTATTTCCAGCAGGACGAGCAGTCGGGCACTGTTCAGCATCGGGTCAGACTAGGCCGTGCCGACGCGCTGCGCCGCCCCGGCACCCGACCGTACGGACAGGCTCCGGGCGGCGCAGTGCGTCGGCACGGCGGGCTCGTCCACGTCCAGGCGCAGCAGGTCCTCCTCGGTCTCCCGGCGCACCACTGTGCGAGCATGGCCATCGGACACGAAGACGACAGCGGGGCGCGGCAACTTGTTGTAGTTGGACGCCATGGCATATCCGTATGCGCCCGTGACCGGCGTGGCCAGGAGGTCACCCACCGCGACCTCGGCCGGCAGGGCGGCGTCGTCGACGATCACGTCGCCGCTCTCGCAGTGTTTGCCGACCAGCCGTGCCCGCAGCGGTCGCGGGGCGCGGGGGCGACGCGGCAGGAACACCTCGTAGCGACTGCCGTACAGGGCGGGGCGCAGATTGTCGCTCATCCCGCCGTCGACGCTGACGTATGTCCGCACGCCCTCTATCCGCTTGATCGTGCCGACCCGGTACAGGGTCAGCCCCGCGCGGGCGGCGATGGACCGGCCGGGCTCCACTGTCACGTCGCCGCCCCAGCCCGCATCGCGCACCGCGGTGCGCACCCGGGCCGCCCAGTCGGCGAACGAGGGTACGGTCTGCCCCGCCTCGTACGCGACTCCGAGGCCGCCGCCGACGGTGAGCCGGTGCACCCCTGTCTCCGCCGCGAACCGTGCGACGGCCGCGGCTCCTGCCGCGAGCTCCGCCGTGTCCAGCACCTGGGAGCCCACATGCGCGTGGACGCCCTCCAGGATCATGGCCGGGGAGCCGGCGGCCCGCCGCACGGCGGCTGCGGCGGCTGCGCCGACGAGGCCGAAGCCGAACTTCGAGTCGATGCCACCGGTCCGGATCGCCTCGTGTGCGCCTGCGGCGACACCGGGCGCCACCCGCAACTGGACCCGGGCGGGCGGCAGTTGTTCCTCGGCGTGCAGGAGCTCGATGCGGTCCATCTCGTCGAAGCTGTCGACCACCACATGCCGCACCCCGGCTGACATGGCCGTGCGCAGCTCCGCCTCGTCCTTGTTGTTGCCGTGCAGCACGATCCGTCCGGCCGGAACACCCGCGTGCAGCGCCACGCGCAGCTCGCCGCCGGAGGCGACATCGAGCAGCAGTCCCTCCTCATGGGCCAGTCGGGCCATGGCCGTGCACAGGAATGCCTTGGAGGCGTAGGCGACGTTGTCCTGGCCGAAGGCCGCGACCGCCTCCCGGCAGCGTCGGCGCAGGTGCTCCTCGTCGTACACGAAGAGCGGTGTTCCCCAACGCTGTGCCAGTTCGGTGAGCAGGACGCCTCCGACGGCGAGCCCTTCCGGGCTGATCTCGGAAGTGAAGGGCAGCAGACCCGTTTCGATGGCTGACGACATGGTTCCTCCCCCATAGGCCGGTTCTCCGCCATCCTGCGGCCTGCACGAGGGGTCACAAAAGCGCATTCTTCTGTGGCTGAGCCTCGCCATTTTCGACGCTCATGCCACGTCGGGGGTCGCGGGAAGGGCCTCTCGTACCGGGCCGGGAACTCCCGTCACAAGGTCGTGATCAGCCCTCCGTCGATGACGAAGTCCGATCCGGTGACGTTGCCCGAACGGCCGCTCGCCAGCAGCACTACCAGATCGGCGACTTCTTCCGGCCGGGTGAACCTACCGGTCACCGCTTGGGCCGCGAACTCCTGGGCGACGGTGTCCGGTGCGGTGCCGTCGGTCGCTGCGACGGTGGCCGCGATGCCTCCCTCCCCCAGCCAGAGATCCGTGGCGACAGGTCCGGGGCTGACGGTGTTCACCCGTACCCCTTGCGGGCCGGCCTCCTTGGACAGGGCCTTGCAGAAGTTGGTGAGGGCAGCCTTGCTCGCGCAGTAGTCGATGACCGAGGGGTCGGGCAGAAAGGCGGTGACCGAGCTGACTGTCACGATGGAGCCCGAGCCGCCCTTGATCAGGTGTGGCAGCGCGGCGCGCGTGGTGCGGACCGCAGTGAGGAAGTTGACCGTCATCGCCCACATCCAGTCGTCGTCGCCGACGGACAGGAAGCCGCCCGCTCGCGGACGTACGGCCCCGACGTTGTTGACCAGGATGTCCAGCCCGCCGAACCTGGCGACCGCTTCCTCCACCGGTTCTGCGGAGCCGTCGGGCTCGGTGAGGTCCGCCTGTACGAAGTGGACGTCCTTGCGCGCCGCCAGCTCGGACAGGGGTTCGGTGGGGGTGCGGGAGGCGGCGACCACACACGCGCCCTCGTTGGCGAGCGCCTGTGTCACGGCAAGGCCGATGCCCCTGCCGGCGCCGGTGACCACGGCTACTTTGTCTGTCAGGTGCAGATCCATCATGGTCTCCTAGCAACGAGCGGCACCGACGGCGGCGAGTCCAGGCGCGCCATGAGAGGCACGACGGACTCAGCGTTTCCGGTATCGGCCAGTGATGGCGCGGCCCGGACAGCAGCGGAGTGACGCAGGCCGACCGTCCGGGTGAAACCGGCTGTCGGAACGGGTCCGCCCCCCTCGCTGCTACGTGTGGCCTTGGTGTGTGGTCGTCACGCGTTCTTCAGCAACGTCCAGGGCATGGCGCACCGCACCCATCGCAACGGCTCGTTCGCCGAGCACCGATGCGTTCAGCTCGACCGGCACCAGGGTGTGTGATCGCAGATGCCTGCGCACGGGGCCCAGCAGGGTGTCCCCCGCTCGCGACACCCCGCCGCCGATGACGACCCTGCCCGGATCGAGGACGAGGAGAAGTACGGCGAGTCCTCGGGCGAACCGGGCGGCCACGCGCTCCACCACCTCGACGGCAACCCGGTCGCCCGCTTCCGCCGCTGCGAAGAGCGGTGCGATGTCATGGGCGCCGCCCACGGGAGCGCCGGCCTCCAGGGCCAGCCGGTGAATGGCCTCGGCGCCGACCAGCCGCTCGAACGGCCCCATGCCGTCGGCCGGGCGCGGTCCGGGACGGGTGTCGGGATCACCGACGAGGTCGACGAAGCCCAGTTCACCGGCGGCGGCCGAATTGCCCCGGTAGGGCCTGCCGTTGATGACGATGCCGGTGCCGATGCGCCGCCCCCACTGAACGAAGACCAGGCAGTCGGTACGCACACCGGCGCCGGCGCCACTGCCCGCTCCGGCGGGGACCTCGGCTCCGCGCCAACGCTCCGCGAGCACCGCGAGGTTGACGTCGTTGTCGATGGACACCGGGCAGTGCAGCCAGTCGCGCAGCAGCGAAACGGCGGGCAGCCCGGCCCAGTCGGGAATGCTGGGAGCGAGCAGCACCTCGCCCCGCTCGCGGTCGACGATGCCCGGAGTGCCCGTACTCACCGCCCACAGGCTCGACAACGGCACGCCCGCCTCGGCCGCGGCCGCCGTCAGTGCGGCGCGGACGGTGGCGAAGAGCTGTGGTCCGGTCACTCCCCTGTCCACGGCCGCACGATGGGTGGCCAGCACCTGACCTGCCAGGTCCGCGATCATCACCAGCACCTTGTGCGGACCGATGTCGACCCCGGCGACATGTCCCGACTCGGCACGGAACCTGGCGTACTGGGCGGGACGGCCGAGCTGCTGCGGTCCGGCAGCTGCGGTGAACTCCACCAGGCCGCAGTCCCTCAGCTCGGTCAGGGCCCTGGTCACCGCGGGCCGTGACAGTCCCGTGAGCGATGCGAGGTCGGTGACGCGGGCGGTGGGAGTGTCCCCCTCCCGCAATGCGGCCAGCACCGCGGCTACATTTATCCGGCGCAGGACGTGCGGCCCGGTGGCCGCTGCTTTCCGGACTGGCATGTGCGTCAACTCCCTTGCCCGACCGTGCTGTCGGCACTGTACCCAGCGCTTCGAGAACCCGGGCTGTCGGCGCTCTTGACGATCGCGGCGCAACCCGCCCATATTAACGAATGCTCCGTTAGTAAGTCTGATGTGCGTCCGCACCATGTCCTCGGCAAGCCCCCGCATCCCTTCATCGGACGAGGTCAAAACCTTGAGAAGCCTCAGATCCTGGATCGCCGCCTGCACTGCCGCCCTCGCTGTGCTGGCCACGGTGCTGAGCACTCCTGCCGCTCCCGCAGAAGCCGCCCCCAGTGACAGGCCCGCCTTCGCCCCCGGGCCGGCGGAGGCGGCACTGCGCCGCCTCCTCCCCCGGCACGCCGGGCAGTTCGACCTCGTGCCGGTGAGCCGTCCCGCATCCGGTGACTACTTCGCCGTCTCCGGGACCACGGGGCATGTGCGCATCCAGGGCACCAGCCCCGCCGTGCTCCTCAGCGGCGTCAACTGGTACCTCAAGTACACGGCCGAGGTGGACATCGGCTGGCCGGGCGACAGCACGTCGAAGCTCCCGAAGAAGCTCCCGGCACCCGTCGGCACGGTCCACCAGGACGCCTCGGTGCCGCACCGGTTCGCCCTCAACGACACGGACGACGGCTACTCCGGTGCGTACCGGAACTGGGCTTCGTACGAGAAGCAGATCGACGTCCTCGCGCTGCACGGCGTCAACGAGGTGTTCGTGCAGATGGGTGCGGACGCCGTGTACTACGACACCTTCCAGGAGTTCGGGTACGCGAAGAAGGAACTCACGTCCTGGATTCCGGGCCCGGCGCACCAGCCGTGGTGGCTGATGCAGAACATGTCCGGGTTCGGCGGCCCGGTCACCGAGAAGCTGCTGGATCAGCGCGCCGAGCTCGGCCGCAGGATCGCCGACCGGCTGCGCCGGCTCGGCATGACGCCGGTCCTGCCCGGTTATTACGGCACGGTCCCGCCCGGGTTCACGGACCGCAACCCCACCGGCCCCGTGGTCCCGCAGGGCGGCTGGGTCGGTTTCGAACGGCCGGACTGGCTGGACCCGCGCAGCGAGATGTTCCCGAAGGCCGCAGAGGCCTTCTACCGTCATCAGCGCAAGCTGTTCGGCGACTCCGCCATGTACAAGATGGATCTGCTGCACGAAGGCGGCAGGCCGGGCGACGTACCCATCGGGGACGCGGCCAAGGCCGTCATGAATGCCCTGCAGACCGCGCACCCGGGTGCCACCTGGGTCCTGCTCGGCTGGCAGAACAACCCCTCCACGCAGCTCATCGACGCGGTCGACAAGAGCAAGCTCTTCATCGTCGACGGACTCGCAGACCGCTACAACGGCCTGGACCGCGAGGCCGCCTGGCACGGCGCACCCTATGCCTTCGGCACCATCCCCAACTTCGGCGGCCACACCACGATCGGGGCCAACACCGCTGTCTGGACGGCCCGGTTCAATGAGTGGCGCACGAAGCCGAACAGTGCGCTGCAGGGAATCGCGTACCTGCCGGAAGGCACCGGCGGCAACCCCGTCGCATACGAACTCTTCACCGAACTCGCCTGGCGCACCGCCCCGTCGGACCAATCGGCCTGGTTCGCCGACTACGCCGAACGCCGTTACGGCGGCGCCGACCCGCACGCCGCCAAGGCGTGGGAACTGCTGCGGACCGGCCCCTACAGCACCCCGTCCGGCACCTGGAGCGAGTCCCAGGACAGCCTCTTCACCGCACGCCCCGGGCTGACCGTCGGCACGGCGGCCAGCTGGAGCCCGTCGTCCATGCGATACGACGCGTCGACGGTGCAGCAGGCGCTCACGGAGCTGCTCCAGGTCGCCCCCGATCTAAGGAAGTCGGATGCGTACCGCTTCGATGTGGTGGATGTGGCCCGACAGGCCCTGGCCAACCGCAGCCGTACGCTGCTGCCGCAGATCAAGTCCGCGTACGACGGGAAGGACCTCGCCCTGTACCGGCAGCGGACCACGGAGTGGAAGCAGGACCTCGCCCTGCTCGACCGGCTGCTGGCCACCGACCGGCGGTTCATGCTCGGGCCCTGGCTCAAGGACGCCAAGTCCTGGGGCAGCACGGATGCCGAGCGGTCCGCCGCGGAATTCGACGCCCGCTCGGTCCTCACGACCTGGGGACATCGGTCCGGCAGCGAGTCCGGCGGGCTGCGCGACTACGCGAACCGCGAATGGTCGGGCCTCGTCTCCGACTTCTACGCCAAGCGCTGGACGCTCTACCTGGACTCCCTCGACACGGCCCTGGTCACCGGGCAGCCGCCCGCCGCGATCGACTGGTTCGAGCGGGACAACGCCTGGAACCTGGAGCTCAAGAGCTACCCGGTGAAGCCCACGGGCGACCCGGTGGCGCTGGCCGGAACTGTACGCGCATCCCTTCCGGCTCCTGTCGCTCCGACTGCCGGTGACTGATTGACCGGCGCCATGACGTCACCGGCATTCGAGACCATCGCCCCCCGACTCCACCGTCCACCTCGACCGCCTTGCCGCGACCGACCTGGCTCGCGCCTGCAAGAGCCGCATGCTCGACGAACTCGGACTCCGGCCCGGCCACCTCGGCTGCGGCCCCGGCCCGCTCGCCGAGGCCGTCACCGCGGCAGCCGAGGTGATCCGGTGTCGACCACGACCAGGCCACGGTCGACACCGCCGAGCACCGCACCCGCGACCTGAGCACCGTCACGGTCCGACGCGGTGACATCTCCTGCCTTGGACCTGATCCGACGCCAGAAGGGCTTCCTGGGTTATGAGGGCGGTGGAACCCGGAGCCGTGACGGCATGGGCGCCCGCCACCGCGCCCAGGCGGGCGCATTCCAGGGCGTCCCGGCCCGCGAGTCTCCCGTAGAGGAAGCCGCAGACGAAGGCATCACCTGCGCCGTTGGAATCCACCACCGGTGCGGGCGGAACGGCCGCCGGAATGTGGTGCGGGACCGAGCCGCCGTTCCGGGTGAGGACGTAGGAGCCGTCTGCGCCCGCCGTGACGACGACGGTGTCCGCGCGGCCCTCGCGGAGGATCTCCCGCATCAGGGCGGTGGCGTCCTGGCCCGCGCCCGCCGCACTGAGGAAGACGAGGTCGGAGCGGAGCGCGAACTCCCGGTGGTGGTCGGCAAGTCCGTCCCAGTCGTGCAGATCCGTGGAGACGGGGACACCGAGATCCTCGATGTCCCCGTAGAGGAAGCGCGCGAAATTCATGATGGAGAGGTGGACGTGGCGGGTGCGCCGCAGCCGGGGAAGGTAGAAGTCCCGGGGCATCCGCAGATCGGCCGGGTCGCGGGCGTCGTAGAAGGACATCCGGCGTCCGGTCGCGTCCACCAGGTTGACCGCGCGGCGGGTGCCCGCCGCCGAGATCAGCGGGGCGAACTCCACGTCTCCCACAGCCAGCCGCTCGCGCACCTGCGCGCCGGTCCAGTCGTCACCGATGCAGTCGAGCAGCGCGACCTTCAGGCCGAGCGCCCGGGTACCGAGGGCCACATTCCCTCCGGTGTGGCCGGGCCACTCCTCGATCGGCCCGACATGGACCGAGTCGGCGAGCGGTACCGGCAGGGCATCGACGCGGACAATGGTGTCCACCCCGCTGCCTCCGACCACCAAGACGTCGTACTCCGTGTGCTGTTGGATCACCGTTCCCCCTCTCTGTTCCCGCCGCGGCCCAGTATGGCGTGGGTACGGGGTACGGTTCGGCGCTTGTCGCACTCGGACTCGTGAACGCCGCGCCCCCTCCGTGGCCGACGCTGTCCACTGCCGATCCGGTCGCCATACATTCCATGGCTGAGCCGGTCGAGGAGGCATCGACTGTCAGCGATCGGGGTCACGGAGCCCCAGCCCGTCCAGGACCAGGTCGGCCAGGACGCGCGGCAGATCTTCGTCAAGGGGCTCCCGGGTCAGCAGCACCCTGCTGTGAAGGGGGGCGATCAGGGCTTCGAGGGCCACGCGCGGATTCACACCGGTCCGGAGTTCGCCCCGGTCGATGCCGCGTTCGATCATCGTGGCCGCCAACTGGATCCTCGACTGCCAGAACGCCTCGCGGGCCGCGGCCAGTTCCGGATCCTCCACCGTGATCACGGCCGCGCGGGCGAGGGCTCTGCCGAGGGGGCTGTTGAGGTACTCCACCACCGAGGTGGCGAAGAGGTACAGGTCCTCGCGCACCGAGCCGGTGTCCGGCACCGGTACGCGCCGGTCGCTGACGGCGAGCAGTGCGTCGGTGATCAGATTCTCCCGTGTGCGCCAACGCCGGTAGACGGAGGTCTCGTTCACCTCGGCCCGAGCGGCGACGTCGGCAAAGCTGAACCTGGTCACACCGTTCTCGACCAGTGCCTCCACGGCAGCGTCGAGCACGGCTTGGCGGACACGTGCGCCCCGGCCGCCAGGGCGGCGCCGGATCTCGTCCTCGGTCATGTGCATCACTCCTCACACCCATATTAACGCCAAGATTCTTGCTTTTACCCCCGACTTGGGTCATGTTCTTAACACAAGAGTTCATGCTTTTAGCGTCACTCGCGGTGACGCTGCCGCGTTAGGAGTTCGACATGTCGTACATATGGCCGCTGGATCCGCGTGATCTGTTCACCGAGCGCTATCCGCAGATGCTCGGCTTCGGACTGCCCACCCAGGACGTCGACGCGACCCGCGCCACGATCAAGGACATGTGGCCGAACGCACCGGCCGGCTGGGTGCACGAGTGGTCGCAGCTCGCCGCCCGCTACGCCGTCGAAGGCCGGCACGACCTGGCGGCGCTCGCCTACGGCTGGGCGAAGTTCCCCACCCTGACCGACGAGCCCAAGCGCACCGCGCTTGCCCGGCAGGCCGAGCAGTACGAGCTGGCCTCGGCCGGCTTTCCGGTGGACTTCGAGCGCCGGGTCCTCAATGTCCCCTACAAGGGCGGCACGGCACGGGTCACGATCCACATCCTGGCTGCCCCCGGCCTCCCCGCCGACGCGCCCGTCACGCTCGCGAGCGGAGGAGTGGACTCCTGGAAGATGGACCTCCACCCGCTGTGGGTGCCGCTCGCACTTCAGTCCCGTACCCGGATCGTCGCCTTCGACCTCGCCGGCACGGGCGAGACCAGCCACCTCCCCATGACTCACGACGGCGGCACCGAAATCATCGAGGGCCTGATCGCCGAGGCCCGCAGGCTGGGCAACGGCAAGGTGGCGCACCTCGGCATCTCCATGGGCGGCTACTACTCGGCCCGCACCGGCCTCTCGGGCGCGGTGGACGCCTCCGTGGTACTCGGCGGCCCCGTGGAGGCTTCGTTCGCACCCGCTCGCGGATTCGCATTCGGCATGGAGGGAACCGTCGGCAACGCGCTCGGCTTCGACCGGCCCCCGAACCCGGAGGAGCAGTCCGACGCATTCGCCCGCTTCAACCTGCGCCCGCTGCTCGACCAGGACGCTCACACCCCGATGCTCGTCATCAACGGCACCGACGACGTCCATGTCCCCCAGCACGACACCCTCGTCTTCCGGGGCCGCCGTGACACCCGGGTCGAGCTCGTCCCCGGCACGGGACACTGCGCCATCTCCAAGCTCCCGGAAGTCCTGCCCGTCATGGTCGGCTGGCTCGGGCAAACCCTGAACACCTGAACCGTACGAATGAACGCTCCGGTACGCCGCGCGCACCGGAGCGTTCTGATTGCGACGCTTGATCCGGCAGTACTGGGAGAGCAGATCGGCAAAGCGATTGGCGCTTACCGAAGAAAGACAGTGGCTCCGCCCTCCGATGGTCTTGCACGGCTGGCCGACCGTATTGCTCAGCTCGCCCATTGAGGAAAATACGCCGCTGTCGGTGGGCAGAATTTCACCCTTGATCTCTCGTACTCTCGTGACGGTTGATCCTCGGGTCGGCGATGGTGTACTGGAGGCGCTCAGGCGACCAGAGGCCGGTCCTGTGGAGCGATGGGCGCCAAAAGCGCCGTGGAGCCGTTCAGGTAGCGGTCCGTTGCCGCCGCGGCGGACCGTCCCTCTGCGATGGCCCACACCACGAGGGACTGGCCACGCCCCGCGTCACCGGCGATGAACAACCCGCCGGTCCCGGCGCGGCCTGTCCGCTCGGCCGGCTTTGCCGTTTCGGCCGCGAAGGCAGCATTCCGGGCGAAGTTTCCCCGGTCGTCCAGCGTGAGTCCGAGCTGCCGCATCAGGCCGGTGCCCCGTTCGGGACCGAAGAAGCCGAGGGCGAGCAGGACCAGATTCGCCGGGATCACATGTTCCGTCTCCAGCCGCGGCGTTCTGTCCTCGGGCTCCACTTCCGCCAGGCGCAGCGCGCGCACTTTGCCGGACGGGTCCCCTTCGAAGCTGAGGGTGGCGGAGGAGAAGACTCTCGGATCCGCGCCCTCTCGCCCCCGGGCCTCTTCATGAGCATGAGATATCCGATAGACCTTCGGATACACGGGCCAGGGCTCGGCGTCCCGTCGGGTGTCACCGGGCTCGGGGTTGATGTCCAACTGTACGACGGAGGCGGCGCCCTGACGCAGGACGGTGCCCAGACAGTCCGAGCCGGTGTCCCCGCCACCGATGATCACCACGTGTTTTCCCTCGGCGGTGACGACAGGCACGTCGCGGTCGCCCTCCGCCACCCTGTTGGCCAGGGTCAGGTAGTCCATGGCCTGGTGGATGCCGTAAAGCTCACGGCCCGGGACGGGCAGTTCCCGTTGCCCCGTGGCTCCGACGGCGATGACGACCGCGTCGTGTCGCTCTGCGAGCTCGGTGGCGTCGAGATCGCTGCCGACATCCACACACGTGCGGAACTTGGTGCCCTCCGCCCGCATCTGCTCGAGACGGCGATCCAGGTGGCGCTTCTCCAGCTTGAACGCGGGGATGCCGTAGCGCAGCAGCCCGCCGATGCGGTCGGCGCGCTCGTAGACGGCGACGGTGTGACCGGCACGGGTGAGTTGTTGTGCTGCCGCCAGTCCCGCGGGGCCGGAGCCGATGACGGCGACGGTCTTGCCGCTGAGCCGCCCGGGCGGTTGCGGCGTCGTGTATCCGCGCGCCCAGCTCTGGTCGGCGATCGCCTGTTCGACATTCTTGATCGTCACCGGATCGGCATTGATGGTGAGCACGCAGGCGTCCTCACACGGCGCCGGGCACAGCCGCCCGGTGAACTCCGGGAAGTTGTTCGTCGCGTGCAGTCGCTCGGCCGCTGCCCACCAGTCACCCTTCCTCGCGTAGGCGTTCCACTCGGGGATGAGATTTCCCAGCGGGCAGCCGCTGTGGCAGAAGGGTATGCCGCAGTCCATGCAACGTCCCGCCTGCTCGGACACGAGCGGAAGGCGCGCCTGCCCCGCGTAGACCTCGTTCCAGTCGCTCAGCCGCTCCTGGACGGGGCGCGCCGGGACGGGCCGGCAAGGCGTCTTGAGGAAGCCGTAGGGGTCGGTCATGCGCCGCCTCCGTCGCTCACTCGCGGTACACAGGCGTTACGGCCAGACTACGCCTGCACACCACGACGACCACCTGCTCGGTGCAGCGGTTTCAGCGCAAGCCGGGGGGGGGCGCCGACAGGTTGTCGATCACTGGTCGAAGGCGAGTCCGCTCTGCCGGCGGAGCGCACTCCTTGCGCTTCTGTCCTGCCTGGATGTCGCCTGTACGGGTGGTGCATCCCCGGCCACGGCCGTAGCGTCGTTTCAGGAACAACTGCGGAAAGAAGGGCGTCACCGCCACCGACGAGTGCTTCTGACGGGCAGACCGCAGCGCGCGCGGCTGGTCAGGCGTATTTTCGGGGCCGCCCGGGCTGAAAAAGAGGCAGTTGGGGAGCCGATATGCGAAGAGACAAGTTCACAACAGCGGTCATGCTGTGTGCTGCCACAGCACTCGCGGCAGCAGTAGTACCAGCATCCGCATCCGCAGGATCACCCGCGTCCGCCCACGCAGTGGCCGTCGACTGTTTCTCGAAACCGCAAGTACGCCCCGGCGACTTCTTGATCGCCTGTGGCGATGGCAACAACCACCTCATCGGACTTCGGTGGTCCAATTGGGGGCACACGTCCGCTGTGGGCAGGGGACTCGACGCAGTGAATGACTGTCAGCCCTTCTGTGCCGCAGGCAGGTTCCACTCCTACCCCGTCATCGTCAGGCTCGACCGCCCGGATTCCTGGAAGAAGCAACCTGAGCTGAAACGCTTCACCCGGCTGCAACTCACCTACACCGGCGACAGGCCGTCGCAAACGCCGCGGGACGTGACCTACAAGCTCTGGGACTGATGCTCCTGACGCCCCTCGGTCCGCCTCGCCACCTCGTGCCGTGTGCCTCTGCAGTGGGCGGCCACTCATAGGGTGGCGTGCGTGATCGTTCGCGAGGGCGCAGTGAACGCAGGCGATGGCTGGCGGCCGGGCTATCCGGCTGCGGCAGTGGTTTTCGCCATCGGGATGGCCGGGACCACCCTGCCCACACCGTTGTACGGGCTCTACCAGGAACAGATCGGGTTCTCCGAACTGGTGGTGACCGTTGTGTTCGCCGTGTATGCCGTTGCGGTCATCACCGTGCTTCTGGTGGCGGGAAACTACTCCGACGAGGTCGGCCGCAGACCGGTGCTCCTGTGTGCCATGGCTTTGTCGGCCGCGAGTGGGGGCTGCTTCCTCCTGCAGAGCGGTCTGCCTCTGCTCTTCGCGGGGCGGCTGTTGTCCGGCTGCGCGGCCGGCTTGCTGAGCGGTGCGGCGACAGCGGCCGTCATCGAGCTGGCCGGTCCGGGGCAGAAGGCGCAGGCCGGGTTCGCCGCCACCGCGGCGAACATGGGTGGTCTGGGCTGCGGACCGCTGCTCTCCGGCCTCCTCGCGCAGTACACGCCCCGGCCGCTGATGCTGCCGTTCTGGGTCCACCTGGGGCTGGTGGCTGTGGCCTGTGGGATCACCTGGTTCCTGCCGGAGACCGTGGCGGAGCCGAAGCGATGGCCTCCTCTGACGCCGCAGGGAGTCAGGGTGCCTCCCGAGGTGAAGGGTGTGTTCACGTCCGCCTCGCTGGCGGCGTTCGCCGGCTTCGCACTTCTCGGGCTGTTCACGGCGGTCGCGCCGAGTTTTGCCTCGCAGACGCTGGGTGTACGCAACCTGGCTGTTTCGGGCGCCGTTGTGTTCTCCGTGTTCCTTGCTTCGACCGTCGGGCAGTCCTTGACACAACGGATCGGTGCGCGCCTCGCCCTCCCCGTGGGGTGCGGCATCCTCGTTGTGGGCCTGCTGCTTGTGGCGTCATCGCTGATCGCTGAATCCATGCTTCTGCTCGTCCTGGGGGCCCTGTGCGGCGGCGCCGGCCAGGGACTGGCCTTTCGCGCGGCACTCACCCTGGTCAGCGGCGCGGCCCCGGCACAGCATCGTGGCGGCACGATTTCGACGTTCTTCGTCGTCGCCTACACCGGGATCTCGGTCCCGGTGGTGGGGGTCGGCGCCATGGCCACATGGCTCGGGCTGCGCCAAGCCGGGCTGATCTTCACGGGCTGTGTGATGCTGCTGGCGGCAGGCGCGGGAACATATGCTGCGCGCAGGCCGCCGGCGGAGGCGTAACCGCTCAGGACGCCTGCCTGTCGGCGACGAGGGCCGCATGCCGTGCCTCCAGTGCGGCAAGGCGTCGGGACTTGCTGAACCACTCGCCCTTGGAGCGGTGGCCGCCCGCGGCCCGCTTCGTCCCGGGTTCCCCGATCGGGAGGGACAGGCGGTGCCGCAGCGTCCTGATCCCGGCTTCCAGCGTCTGGATGTGGGCGGCCTGGCAACGGCTTCGGTGCGGCAATCCGCCGGCAGCTCGCAACTCCCAGGCGTCCGGGCCGGGTCCGGGCCGTCCCGGGGGCTCCGAGGCGGCCCGGACAGGATGCCGGTGTCTTCCCCCCCGTTGTGGGTCACGGCACGGCAGGCTTGAGCACGACAGGCAGCTCCGCGAGGCCGCGGAAGGCCGGAAACGGAACCTCCATCCAGGGCGCCTGACGCGCGGGGTCCGCCAGGGCCGCCCTCGGGAAACGGCTGAACAGACCCGTGAGAGCGAGTTGCGTCTCCAGTCTGGCCAGAGGTGCTCCCAGGCAGTAGTGGATGCCGTACCCGAACCCCAGATGGGCACTTCGCGCATTCGCCGGTCGCTTCACATCGAACTCGTCCGGAGAGTCGAATTTCAGCGGGTCGCGGTTGGCCGAACTGAGCGCGATCTGCACCAGGGAGCCCTTCGGGATCCGCGCCCCGGCGATCTGTACGTCCTCGGTCGCATAGCGGAACGTGGCGCTCTCCACCGAGCCGTCGTAACGCAGCAACTCCTCCACCGCCTGTCCGACCAGCTCCGGGTTCTCCTGCACGGCACGGAGCTGCGCAGGATGGGTGAGGAGATGGTGGACCGCGTTGCCGATGAGGTAGGCGGTTGTCTTGTGACCCGCGAACATCAGCAAAAACGCGGTCGAGATCAGCTCCTGCTCGGTGAGCCCTCCGTTTTCGTCCCGGGCCGCGGTGAGCGCGCTGAGCAGGTCCTCACCCGGGCGGCTGCGCTTGCGCGCGAGGAGATCCGCGAAGTACGCGTGCAGGTTCTCCTCCGCTTTCTGCTGGGCCTGCTTGGATTCCTTGCTGAATCCTGTCTGCGCCACCGTGGTGGACAGGCCTTGCAGGTCCGACCGTTCGTCCGGCGGCACGCCGAGCAGTTCACAGATCACGATGATCGGCAGCGGGAACGCGAACGCGGGCAGCAGGTCGACCGGTTCGCGGGTCGCACAGTTGTCCAGCAGCGTATCGACGATGTCCTGGATCCGCGGCCGCAGCGACTCCACGCGACGCGCGGTGAACGTGGAGTTGACGAGCTTGCGCAGCCGGGTGTGCTTGGGCGGGTCGGAGTTGAGCATGTGGTCGTCCAGCGCCACGGACGAGTCACCGAAGATCCTCCGGTAGGCGTCCATGGCCCCGTACATGTCCTTGCTGAGCCGCGGATCCGCCAGGGCCGCCCTCGCGTCCTCGTACCGCGTGATCAGGTACGTGTCGATGCCGTGCGGCGGCCGCATGGGGCAGACGGGTGCCGTGTCCCTGAGGCTCGCGTAGACCGGGTGCGGGTTCCGTCGGAACTCGGGGGTGCACCGCTCGGCTGCGGCGACCGGATCGTCCACTGTGGTCACGGACGGCTCCTGAGGTCGAAGAGGGCCTCGGCGTTGCCGCCGAGAATGAGCTGCTGGGACGCCTTGTCGATCGGCAGCTTCTCGATCATGTGCATGAACTCCTCCAGGGGCACGGACATCGGCGGCGAGTCGGTGCCGAACAGCATCCGCTCCGGCCCCAGCACCTCCGCGTTGAGGCCCAGGTGCGCCGGGCTGAATGTGCTGGTGTCGACATACATGCGCTGGAGTGCGCCGCCCGGGTCGGCCGACGGCGGAGTGGAGGATGGAGCCGGGGCCGAGGACGGCGCCGGCGGCTTGCCCCCGCCCCAGTGCCGGGGACGCGCCGCTGTCTGCAGGCGTTCCGGCAGCAGCGCCAGCGCACCGCCGCCGGTGGCACCGATCAGCCGCAGGCCCGGATATTTGTCCAGCCACCCCGCGAACGCGATCATGGCCATGCCCATGGTGACGTCGCCGAACCGGCCGATCTGCTCGACGAAGCCGAAGTCGTCGACCCGGTCCGTGCCGATCGGTTCGGCCGGGGCGTGCACCAGGACCGGCACTCCCGTCTCGGCGGCCAGCGCGAAGAATGAGTCGGCTCGCGAAGAGCCGAGCAGTTCGCCGTGGACGCTGGAAGTGGTGATCAGGCCGACGAAGGCGGGATCCGCCAGCGTCTCCCGGACTCCTTCCAGGTGATCGTCGTCGCCGAACGGGTTGGCGTACACGTACCCGCGCAACTGGTCCGGGAAAGTGGCGATCAGGCCCGACATCCAGGCGTGGAAGCCTCGGAGCCGGTCCCGTGGTTGCGAGTAGTTGTCGACGCCCGGAACCCGCGCCATGGCGCCGGCGCCGACCGGGCTGCCGATGATGGTGAGGTCGATGCCGGCCTGGGCGCGGGCGGCCAGCATTCCGTCGACGTCGGTCAGGCTGGGAGGCATGGGGAAGCTTCGGGCGGCCTCGGGTGGGGACAGATGTCCGTGGATGTCGATGATCACGTCTGAGTTCCCGGGTTCGGTGTGAGTGCGTGGACGACCGCGACACAGTCCTCGTCCCCGTGTCCCTGGTCGATGGCGTGGACGTGGGTCTGTGCGGCCGCGGCGACGAGAGGGAGCCGCAGTCCGGCCGCAGCCGCCTGGTCCGCGGCGAGCAGGAGGTCCTTGGCCATCAGGCTCAGCCGGAAGTCGGGCTCGTCGAAGCGCCCGGCTGCCAGCCGCTTGGACTTGAACGACATGACGGGCGAGGCGAAGCCACTGCCGGCGATCGTGCCGAGGACGAGCTTCCGGTCGAGTCCGGTGGCGGCCGCCAGTTCGACGGCCTCGGCCAACGCCTGCACCTCGATGCCCATCAGCAGGTTGAGGAGCAGCTTCATCCGCATGCCGGAACCGAGTTCGCCGAGGTGGACGACCTCCTTGCCCAGCAGTTCGAGCAGCGGGCGCCCGGCGGTGAAGACCCGCTCCTCGCCGCCGACGAACAGCCGCAGCTCACCGCTGTGGGCGTGCTCCCGGTTGCCGAGCATGCCGACGTCCAGAACGGAGTGCATGTCGCCGGTGAGGCGGACGACCTCTTCGGGGGCGACCGTGCTGGCGCAGACCAGGGCACCGGGGTACGGGCCCCCGGTCATGATTCCGTCCGGTCCGTGCAGCACGGCGGCGAGGGCTTCGCCGTCGGTCACGGTGCAGATGGCGGCGCTCGTGCCCTCGACGGCATCGGCCGGATGGACTGCGGCGACGGCGCCGGCCCGGGCGAGCGGTTCGGTCCGCCCCGCGGTGCGGTTCCAGACACGCACCTGTACGCCCTGCTCAAGAAGGCGCGTGGCCAGGCCGGTGCCCATGGTGCCGAGTCCGAGGACGGCGACGGGGCCGGTGGTGGGGTGCGTCATGCCTTCACCCCCACGGTCTCCTGAATGACCCGGTATCGCAGCGACTGGGTCTGATCGACCCAGTGGCGCAGCGGGGTCAGCAGTGCGCGATGGTCCTCGCCCTGTTGCCAGGCGAAGAAGTGGTCGGGCGTCTCCCACTCGCTGGTGATCACCCACTGGCGTGAGTCGTCGATGGGTTCTCCGAGCCGGTCGATGATGTGCCCCGGGACGCTGGCGACGGACTTCCGTATTTGCTCGTACGCCTCCAGAAACCCTTGCTCACCGCCCTCGATGACGTGGACCGTGTACACCACGGAAAGCCTGTCGGCCGAGCGGCCGTTCTGCTCAGCGTGCATGTCTTCTCCTGAAGGCCGAGATCTGTAAGAGCACGACTCCCACAGACTCATGACCCCCGTGGCCACGCAACTCCGGCGTGGCCACAACCCAATGGAGAGAAGGCAGCTCCCACGTTTACCGGCGCGGTCGGGTGAGATCGGAAGGGCAACCGACTCGACGGCGAAGTTCCACGTGGCGAACATCCTGACCAAGCTGAATGTGGAATCGAGAGGCGAGGCAGCAGCTCTGGCCCGAGCAGTGCGAACAGCAACAGCAACGCCCCGCGGTGGAGGCCGTCAGGGTGGGCGGTCTCCATGGTGGCGCCCTGGATGCAGGACGGGATTGCGGTGGATCGCGACGAAAGCGGCGTCGTCCCCCAGACGTCCGCCGGCATGGGTGAGGAGGTCGCCTCGCAGGTGGTGCAGGAGTGCCTCCGGGGAGCTCTCGGCCCACCGGGCGGCCCGTTCCGCGAACGGGTAGAAGTCTCCGTCTCGGTCGCGTGCTTCGATGACGCCGTCGGTGTAGAGGAGGAGCGTGTCTCCTTCCTCAAAGGTGAACACGTCAAGGGCATAGCCCGTCGGCCCCATGCCGCCCACCCCCAACGGGGGCGCGGGGTGCAGACTCGGAACTGTGACGGAGTGCCCTGGGCTCAGCAGCAGCGGTGCAGGGTGTCCACAGCTGGTCATGCTGCTGATGTGGCCACGGTCGGGGATCTCCAGCAGCAGGGCGGTGGCGAAGCGTTCCCCGGCCTCCTCTTCCGGCTCGAAGTCGGCCTGGTAGCGGGTGACGCTCTGTTCGAGGGCTGCGGCCAGTGCGGGCAGGGCGGTGTGCTGGTGGGCGGCCTCGCGGAAGGCGCCGAGCAGAAGGGCGGCTTCTCCGATGGCGGCCAGGCCCTTGCCTCTCACGTCACCGATCAGCACCCGCGTTCCGCCTTCGATGCGGGTGGTTGCGTACAGGTCACCGCCGATCTGGGCCTCGTCCTCGGCAGCCAGGTACAGGCAGGCGATCCGTAGCGGGCCGATACGGTCCGGGAGCGGCCACAGCAGGACGTGCTGCGCGGCTTCGGCCACCGACCGCACCTGGGCGAGCTCCCGTCTGCGCCGCTCTCGTACCACGCAGAAGCACACGATCAGGGCCGAGAGCCCAGCGAGGGCGGCGATCTGCACCACCCAGTTCCGGGAGGACAGCACGCCTAGCTGCAGGCCTATGTATGCCTGGGCCGCCACGGCGAGGAGCCCGATCACTCCGGTCAGCAGAGGACCGGCGAATGAGGCAGTGATCGCGGGCGCGATGACCAGCAGTGGTCCCAGATGAACGTCCGCCGGTACGAAGATGTCCACGACTGTGATCACGATGATGAGCACAACAGGAATCGCCGGCAAGGCGTGGCTCGGCCGCCATGACTCCCGCAGACCCGCAAAACGTCCACTGAGGCCCACGTCTCCACAGTGCACCGCCGCCGGGCGGCTGACGAGTCGGCCAGGTGCGGCCGGGCCCGGTGAGCTCCTCGCCACGTGCTGGGGGCTGATCGCGGAGCTCCCGCTGACGCGTCGTGGACGTGCTGCCCGACCGGACGAAGCGTTACGCTCAGTTTGTACGCATTCGTTCCGACTGTGGAGGCGGCCATGAGCGAGAACGACGAGTACCCAACGCCGTCGCAGGCCGAGGGCGAGAGGCTGGAAGAGGACATGAATCCGGCCGAGGAGCGGCACCCCGCCACGACGCGGACCCAGCCGTCCCAGGCGGAGGGTGAGCGCCGCGCGGAGGACACGGAGACCTGACAGAGGCAGCAGCTGTACGGTGGCGGCTCCTCGCCGGCTCGCGCCGGAGGGGGCTCCACGCGTGCCCCGCCGCGAGGCCTGCTGGGCGGCTCATTCCAGGGCGGGTCCGAGACCGAGCACGGCGCGTCAAGTCCAGCATTTCCGCACGTCGGGCCCCCATCGCCAGGACCGCGGCGATCTGCCCGGTCCGGTCACTGCAGCACGGCGATGCCGCCGCCGAGGTCGTCCCTGATCGAAGGCAACGCGACGTTGGCCACGAGGGCATCGAGCGTGATCGCGAAGAAGCGGAACACGGCCGCAGGCAGCGCCCCGCCGACGCCGGCTGCCCCGGAACGTCGCCGACAAGTTGCCGGGCCGGGGTGACAAGGACAGACATGGGGAACCCCCGCGGAAGGAAGAAGATCTTCAACGAGCATCCAGCCTGCTGTCCGCACCCGCTCCCCGGCAGAACGCGCTGTGCCGGGGAGCGGCGTTCCGGGGTGTGATACGGCCCCTCACACGCCTGCCTCCCAGGTCAGGGCACCGCCACACGCTGAAAGCCGTGGCATGTGAGCAGCACGGCGGCAGCGGCCGCTCCGAGCTGCGATGCCTCCCGCCCCCTCCCCCGCCGACGTCCGCCTCCCCGGGGCCACGGTCGGCGCCGCCCGGCTGGGCACCCTGGCCACACCGCCCCGAAGGCCCCTGGCCCTACCGAGCGGTCGTCCGGGCACCGGCCGACCGGCCTCCGGACCGGCCGGCACCTCGCGCGGGCGCGGCGGTCCGCATGCGCGGGACGACGCTTGCGCCCCCATGCTTGGTGGGAGGCGCAGATGCCCATTCGGAGAGGAGTGCCCGACATGATCCGTCGCAAGTGTGCGGCCCTCGGCACAGCACTGCTGACCGCCGGGGCTTTGGCGACGACGACGCACGATGCGGCCGCCGCTGAGGAGACATGCTCCTACACGTCCTCCACCGACCGTCCCGCGCTCAGGTACATGAACACCGGTCTGTCCGTGAAGCAGGCGCAGTGTCTGAGCAATGTGTGGGGCGGCGTTCCGAAACTCGCGGTGGACGGGGTCTTCGGCTCAGCCACGTCGAAGAAGATCATCTGGATTCAGGGGTGCCACGGTCTGGACAGAACCGGGGTTGTCGAGGAGGACACCTGGCAGGTGCTTTACCACCCCGCACTGGACTGCTACGACCCGTATCCGCAGTGAGCTGCCCAGGCTTGGCCGGGACTGCTGCCGGTCGAGCCGTCGGCATCGATCGAGGTCGGCCGCGCCCTGCCCGGCGGGCTGCGATGTGCCGCCATCTCGTACTGCGTGAATCGACAGGGCCTGTGCGAGCGCCCGACCGATGACGTGCCGTACTGCCGACTCTCGCTGCCTTGAATGCGACGGACAAGGCAATACCGGCGGTGCGTCCTACGGCCGCAGCGTCGCGGTGAGGAACGTGGTCGTGCGGTGCGGCTTGCGGCCAGGGCATGAACCACTCGCCGACTCGTTCGTGGTGGAAACGGTGTGATGCGTCGGGTAACCCGGTGTACAGCCAATTCCGCTGCCGGGGGCGGCAACCGATACCGATCGGCATCGGTTGCCGCCCCGCCTGCCGGGACGCCGGATCGGACAGTCTGCCGAGATCAGACCGCCGGGGCCGGGTAGGTCGGGTACTCCACCCCGGAGACATGCTGGACGACGCGGATGACCTGGCAGGAGTAGCCGAACTCGTTGTCGTACCACAGGTAGAGGATCGCGTTGTCGCCGTCGACCTTGGTGGCGCCGGCGTCGACGATCGAGGCGTGGCGCGAGCCGATGAAGTCGCTCGACACCGCGTCGGGGGCAGTTGTGAAGTCGATCTGGCGCTTGAGCGGCGAGGTCAGTGACACGTTGCGGAGGTAGTCGAGAACCTCCTCGCGGGTGGTCTCGCGCCCGAGCCGCAGGCTGAGGATCGCGATCGAGACGTCCGGCACCGGGACACGGATCGAGCTGCCGGTGATCGGCGCCTTGAGGTCGGGCAGCGCCTTGGCGACGGCGGAGGCGGCACCGGTCTCGGTGATGACCATATTGAGCGGCGCCGAGCGGCCGCGGCGGTCGGAGCTGTGGTAATTGTCCAGCAGGTTCTGGTCGTTGGTGAACGAGTGGACGGTCTCCACGTGGCCGCGCAGGACGCCGTACTCGTCCGCCATCGCCTTCAGCGGCGGGACGATCGCGTTGGTGGTGCAGGACGCGCAGGACAGGATCTGCTCATCCGGCTTGATCGTGTCGTGGTTGACGCCGTGCACGATGTTGGGGACGTCACCCTTGCCCGGCGCGGTCAGGACGACCTTTTCGATGCCGGGGCGCAGGTGCTTGGACAGGCCCTCGCGATCGCGCCACTTGCCGGTGTTGTCGATGAGGATGGCGCCCTTGATGCCGTACGCCGTGTAGTCGACCTCCGACGGATCGTTGGCGTAGATCACCTTGATCTCGTTGCCGTTGGCGATGATCGTGCTGTTCGCCTCGTCAACGGTGATCGTGCCCTGGAACTGGCCGTGGATGGAGTCGCGGCGCAGCAGCGAGGCGCGCTTGACGAGATCCTCGTCGGCCCGGCCGCCGCCCCCGCGGACGACGATGGCGCGCAGACGCAGGCCGTTGCCCGAGCCGGCCTTCTCGATGAGCAGGCGGGCGACGAGGCGGCCGATGCGGCCGAACCCGTAGAGCACGACGTCACGCGGCTCGCGGCGCTCGATCTTGTCGGCACCTGTGGCACCGCCGACGGCCTCGGCGGTGAACTCCGCCACCGAGAGACCGCGGCCGTCGGTCTTGTACGTCGCGGCAAGCATGCCGATGTCGATCTGGGAAGGACCGAGATCGAGCGCGGCAAGAGCCTGCAGGAACGGCAGCGTCTCGGTGACCGAGAGTTCCTCACCGGCGATCTGCCGGGCGAATCGGTGGGTCTTGAGAATGCTGACCACCGACTTGTTCACCAAGGAGCGGCTGTAAAGCAGGACTGTGACGTCCCGCTCCCGGTGCAGCTTCCCGATGACGGGGATCATCGACTCCGCGATCTCCTCGCGGTTCTTCCAGTTGGTGAACGAGTCGTCATTGACAGTCACAGGCTTATCTTTCGAGCTAGGCGGCGCTCATATGCTAACCCCCCGCCACTTTGATCATTCAATCGGTGCCACCCGAGCGGGATGTCGCAATCGGGTTCCCCGGCCCACTGCGCGGTGACAGCAGCCATCACCACAGCCCCCGCCGGCACGGTGCCCAAGCGCGGGATGCGCCGGGCCGGAACGGACTCCGGACCTACGGAACAGCGAGCCGGGGATTTCCGACAGGAGCCACCCGGCGTGATCGGCGACGAGCCGGCCGCAGGATCGAATGCTCCCGGAGCGGGCCGAGCATCACGATGTGCCCCGTCGGCGCGCCCGCGCATCCCCCGCCAGGACGTGGGCCACCCCTGCCGCCTCGGCATTCGATGGCGCCGCTTCAAGGGCTGCCGATTTGACGAACATCACATATTGACAAAGTTCCCATATCGGACATTTCGCCCCAAATATTCAAGATCCCTGATTTCGGGCCACGTATGGTCGCCGTGGCCTATGAATTGGGATCCGATCCGGTGTCGCTGAGCCCCGATTCCCATTCATCGATTCTCCGCGGCCCGAACAGATGCCAGGGCGGCCACCTGCTGCAGCCCACTCCCCTGAGCGGTTGTAAGCAAACGCAGCGGGAGCCCGGCTCTCAGCCGGTCGCGCGAGGTCCGGCGAGATGACCTACGGCACACAGCGAGACAGGACAGAGCCTTCATGCATGGATCACACATATTGACCTGCTCGCGGCGCGGCCTGGCCACTGCCCTGGCCGCAAGCTCATTGCTCACCGTATTCGCCTTGGCAACCCCGGCGTCGGCCGGCACCGCCAGTGCCACGGCGGGCGGCTCGAAGGTCGTCTGTACCTCGAAGAAGCCAGGACTGGCCTCCGAGCTGTCCCACGACATAGCCGGGGCTTTCAACGGGCGACAGGGCACATGGTCGCTGGCCCTCTACGACCGGATCACCGAAACCACCTGTGAGCTCAAGGCCGACACGTATTTCGACTCCGCCAGCGTGGTGAAGGTTTCGGTGCTCGGAGCACTGCTGCGGCAGGCCGAGGAGGCACACCGGAAGCTGACTCCGCGGGAGGTGAAGCTGGCCACTGCCATGATCACCAAGTCGGACAACGACTCGACCTCCGCCCTCTGGCACCAGATCGGTTCCGCCGGCTACAAGAAGTTCCTGACTCTGGCGCAGATGCGGCACACCGTTCCCGCTGCAGGTAAGAGCTGGGGCCTCACCCAGATCACCGCCGGCGACCAGCTCCGGCTCATGCAACTGCTGACAACGGAGAATGCGGTGCTTACCCCCTCCTCGCGCAGCTACGCTCTCGGTCTGATGAATCACGTCACCCCCGACCAGAGGTGGGGGGTGCCCGCCGGGTCACCCGCCACGACATCCGTGCACGTCAAGAATGGCTGGCTGCCGCGCACCACCGGCGGATGGCGGGTGAACAGCGTGGGCGCCTTCACCGGCGGTGGTCACGACTACGGCATGGCTGTGCTCTCGACCGGCAATCGCACGATGGAGTATGGCGTCGGCACAGTCGAAGGAGCGGCCCGCATCATCCATCGTGACCTGACGGGTGCCGCTTGACGGCAAGCCGTTGAGCGGAAGGCGCTTGCTCCGAATGATCCTCTGGGCATCGGCTACAGCATCTTCCTGATGGATCGCGTACGTGAGGAGAGCGAGCGGCTCGGCCATGCCCGTGGCGTCCTGGAGGGCCTGGCCGGCACCGGTGGCGTCATCACCTCGGTCGGTGTCGTGCTCGCCGCGCCCTTTGCAGGGCGAAACGATCGCGCCCGCCCCGCCCACGTCGCAGGGCGTGGGTGCAGCCGCTGGTGCCTCACCGGTCCGGTGGTCCATCAACGACGCCTGTGCCGGCTCTGTTCGGCTTTCACGGTGTGGGCCGGCTGAAGGCCGGATCCCATGTGAGCCGAGCGAGGTGGGCATCCAAAGGCTGAACCCGCCCGGGCAGGGCTTCCCGGAGGTCCCACCGACGAATGTCCACGATCTCCTCGTTCTGCAACACTCGGCTGACGGGGGCCCGTCAGCCGAGTCGGGGTCGTGATCCCCGCCCGGTTCCGTGCGCGTCCAGCGGAGCGGCATGGCCGCTCGATCACGTCAGTAGTCCGGGTCGTGAGAGTTCTCCAGCCGGATGATCAGTCGCTCGGCGTCTGCTTCGAATGCTCGGCCCGGTGGACGCCCCGGCGGCGGACTCCGACGGCGGACTCCGATCCGGATTGAACAAGGTCTCGATTCCGACGGTGGCGCGCAGCTCGCCGACCGCGGAACCACGCCGAGCGCTGGTCCGGCGTCATCGGTGTTCAGCCGCCGTGCTCGACGAGTCCTGCGACCACGACGGTCTCCGCCATGGTGCCGGGGATGTCTTCCGGTGCCCCGCGCAGGATGTCGCGGGAGAGGACCACGAAGTCGGCGGCCTTGCCGACCGTCAGCGAACCGCGTTCGTGTTCAAGGAAGTTGGCGTATGCCGAGCCCATCGTGTATCCGTGGACCGCGGCCTCCACGCTGATCGTCTCCTGCGGCATCCAGGGCTCACCGCCGCCCAGGGGGCGCCGGGTGCGCGGCCACACCGGCAGGGTGGTAGCCGGACCGGTACCAGTAGGCGCCGTCCGGACCCGCGTGCAGGGCCGGTGGGTCGTAGTGGCAGCGGCGCATCGGCATGTCGGTGAGAAACACGCCGCCCCAGGGCGCGAACACGATGATCAGCAGGGAGAGGAAAGACAGCAGCGAGCTGGTGAAATCGGTGAGGAAGAGCGCGCAGAGAGATCCCGCGGCGGTGACGGCCGCGCTGATGACGATGGCCTTGGAACGGCTCCAGGGCACGCCGAGCACCTGAAGGTTCAGGCTCGACGAGTAGAGCGTGACGATCGAGTTGGTGACCGAGCCACCAAGGACGAGAGCGAGGACCGAGGGTGGCGCCACGGACGGCGCGAAGCTGGTGATCCGCGCCGCGGGACAGCCGTCCGGCCTCGGAGGATGCCCGGCTGAGCGGGATGCGGACAGGCCGTGCGGGCCGGAGGGGTGCTGGGACGAACGCATCCGTCCCAGCACCCCTCCGAGCGGCGGTTGCGACCAACGCCGGCGCACGACCGGGACACATCAACAGGCCGGCCGCGAGACGGTCTCCGCAGCCGTCCGCGCCGGGCAGCGGGCCCGGACACCGTCGCGCAACCGTCAGACGCCCGCGGCTCGCGCTGCCTCGTACACCTCGGCCGCCACGTCGATCAGCTCCGCGGCGTCGCGCGTCGCTCCCTGGAGATCCAGCAGGAACTCCGGTACGCCCGTTTCGGCGTGTGCCACCAGGTCTTCGACGATCTGCGCCACGCTCCCGTGGAAGGGCTGTCGGCCCGCACCCTCGAACGGCTTGGCGCTGTACCGCGCATTGGCACGGGCGCAGACGTCGACCGGACGCTCCCGTCCGCGCTCGGCGGCCACATCCTGTACCCGCTGCCACTCCTCGGCCAGCCGAGCGGCGCCCATGGCCACGGGCATCCAGCCGTCCGCCCGGTCGACCAGACGGCGGGTGGCGCGCGGGCTGTTCGCTGGCAAGTAGACCGGAATGGGGCGCACCGGCTTGGGGCCGACCTCGGACGGGGCGATGGTGGTCAGCTCGCCCTCGTAGCGGACAGGGTCCGGGCCCCAGACGGCCGCGCACACGTCCAGCAGCTCGTCCAGGACCGCACCTCGCCTCTCGAAGGGCGCGACGGAGGCGGCCGCATACTCGTCCAGAGACCATCCCGTGCCGAGGCCCGCGATCACTCGCCCACCGCTCGCGACGTCCAGCGAGGCGAGCGTACGGGCCAGTTGGAACGGCACATGCAAAGGCGCGACCAGGACGCTGGTGCCGAGCCGGGCCGAGCCGGTGGCTGCGGCGGCCAGCGCGAGCGTGACGAGTGGGTCGGCGACACTGCGGTACTGGTCCGGCCACGGCAGCCCCGGTACGCCGTACAGCCCCTGGGTGGCGGGCTCAGGAAAAAGGACACGCTCGAAGACCCAAAGACTCGCGTATCCGGTCTCCTCCGCCGCGCGTGCCACGGTGGCCACATCGCGGCCGATGTCGTACTGCTTCATCTGCGGGAGACCGAGACCGAGTGAGATCGTCATGTATGCGCTCCTTCATGATGACTGCTGGACAACTGACTTAGGACACCCATTTGTTCCTTGTCCGGTGTCCGTCGAAACGTTCGGCGAAAGAGATGGGGCACCCTGCCGGATCCGTCGTCCGAACGGCCGAGTTGCTCTTCCGTCACCGCAACACCGTCCTCAGCCGCCTTCGCAGGATCCACACCATCACCGGACACGACATCACAAACTGTGGCGACCATGTGGAACTCTCTCTCGCCCTGTGCACGCCGAGACCACTCGGTGCCAGCCTCATCAGGTGAAACTTTACTGAGCGCCGTCCGGTTGTGCGACACGCACAGCCACGCCCACTCGACGTGGATCAACGTGCCCATGGCCCACTTCTGTGCCCCGTGACAAGTGTCCGGGACGCGGAACGGGTCCCGCTTGTGTCCCCGTTCGGGCTTCTGGAAGGACCTCATGTGGGGCGTCGTGTCGTCCGGACTCACCACTGAAGAGGGCGTGATCCGATACGGGTCAACGCACAGCGCGACGTACGGATCGCTCGCAGAAGCCGCGGCCAGCACGAAGCTCCTGGCGGCCGCCGCACCTCTCAAGTCGCCCGACGAGTTCACGGTTCTAGGCACGTCCCAGAACCGTATCGACGCACTCGCCATCGTCACCGGCCGCAAGAAGTTCGGCATGGACCACCAAGTTCCCGACGCCAAACCGACCATGGTGCGCCGACCGCCGACGATCAACGGGACGGTCGGGACCGTCCACAACGCCGATGTGGTCGCGCGGATGCCGGGCATCACCGATGTCGCGGCCGTCGAGCACGGCGTAGCCGTCCGCGGGGAGACGTTCGGCCAGTGCATCGACGCGCTGCGGGCCCTGGAGGTGACCTGGGGGCTGGGCACCGTGGACGGGGAATCGGACGACACCGTACTGCGCAAGATCAAGGCGGCCGCCCTGCCCTTGATCGTACCGCCCCTGCTCACCAAGAAGCTCGACGCCGAGTTCACCTTCGCGTTCGCCAGCAACAGCCCGCTGGAGCCCGACAACGCGATAGCCGACGTCCGCGCCGACCGGGCCGAGATCTGGGCGAGTCTGAAGGTGCCGATCGTGGCCCAGCGCGCGATCGCCACCCGCCTGGGACTGCCCCAGAAGGCGGTCACCGTCCATGTGGTGGAGGGCGGTGGCTCCTTCGGCCGGCATCTCTTCCACGACGTGGCCGCCGAGGCAGCGGAGATCTCTCAGAAGATCGGCAAGCCTGTCAAGCTGTCGTGGTCCCGTACCGACAACTTCCGTCAGGGCCGTACGCATCCGAATGTGCGTCTCACGTGTACGCGCGACGTACGCGCTCGGCAACGTCCTCAGTTACGAGCAGCGGCACACCAGTTCGCAGACCGACTTCGGCCACGGTCTCGGAGAGATGATCACGTCGACGGCGGCGAAGTTGCCCGTCGCCGGCAACCTGACGTTCGCCGAGACGATCTTCGAGCTGACTCAGTCCTCGCCGTACAATTTCGGTGTCACCACCCAGCTGCTCAACGAGGTGCCGCTGAAGTTCAACACGGGCAGCATGCGCAACATCTACTCCCCGAATGTCGCCTGCGCGCGGGAGCTGGTCGTCGATCAGCTCGCCGCGAAGATGGGCAAGGACCCCGTTGAGTTCCGTCGCGAGTTCCTCAAGGACGAGCGGTTGCGCGCCGTCCTTGACAAGGCGGTTGACGAGGGCGACTGGGGCAGGTCACTGCCCCCGGGGGTGGCCCAGGGAATCGGCCTGCACTCGGAGTACCGGGGCGCGGTCGCCACGCTCGTCGAGATCGGCTGCCGGCCGGAGACCGTCAACCGGAAGATCCGGGACGCGGTGACGGGACCGCGCGTCACAAAGGCCCTGATGGTCGTCGACGCGGGATTCGCCATCAACCCCCGCGGCCTGGACGCCCAGATGATGGGCGGTCTCAACGACGCCCTCGCCATGGCACTCACCTCCAGCCTGCACATCAAGGACGGCATACCTCTGGAGGGCAGTTGGGACAACTACTTCTACACACGGCAGTGGAACACCCCGCCCGAGCTACTGGTCGTCGTCATGCCGAGCACCAGCGACAAGCCCTCCGGAGCAGGTGAGTTGGGGGGCGCGCCCGCGTTCGCCGCCATCGCCTGCGCGTACGCCCGCGCGACGGGCAGCATGCCGACGAGCTTCCCGATCAACCATGGCACCCTCAGCTTCGAGCCATTGCCCCTCGAACCGTCCACACCCCAGTCCCCCACCGACGGTCTTGACCGCGCCTACTGAGGAGCCCTGAGTCCAGCCATGACAAGCCACACTTTCAAGCTCAACGGCGAGCAGATCACCGTCGAGGCCGATGACGACGTACGACTGTTGTGGGTGCTGCGCGACCTGCTCGGCGTCACGAGGCCCAAGTACGGCTGCGGTCTCGGCGTGTGCCAGGCCTGCACGTCGCACATCGACGGCAAGGCCTTCAATCCGTGCTCGGTCCCCGTGTCGAAGATCACGCCGGACGACGAGATCACCACGATCGAGGGGCTGCCCGCCACGGTCGGCAAGGACCTGCATCCGATGCAGGAGGCATGGCTGGACCTGGACGTCGCACAGTTCGGCTACTGCCAGCCAGGCCAGATCATGGCCGCCGTCGCCAAGGTCCGGCAGGCCGCTGCCGATGGCCGCGAGATCGAGGACCGCGACCTCGACGAGACCCGCAACATCTGCCGCTGCGGCACGTACACCCGTATCCGGGAGGCCATCAAGGCGGGCGCGAAGAACATGTGATCGGGCCGTCAGCCGCTGTACGCCCACTGCCGAGGAGGCAACCCTCGCCGCGCGCGCGACGGTACTGTGCTCGGCAGTGTCCGCGGCGGCTGCGCCGAGAGCGCGATCCACGGGCCGGACCTGGAGGTCGTGTTCCACGAGAACACCTCCTCCGCCCAGTCCAAAACCTTGAACGATACCACCTCGAAAGTCAATCTTCCGCGCGCGGGACCATGCCACCTCGTTCTCCGGGGCCGACCGATTCCCGGGGTTCCACGTCACCGTGTGCGATGCCCGAACACACTTCACCAACGCCTGCACGCGAACCTGCTCGCCTGCCTGCACCACCCGATCGGCCTCGACCTGGACACCGTCACCCCAAAGGACACCGCGTTCTCCATCCCAGCCGATCGTCTCCGTACGACGCGGCGGTACGGGCGGATCGCCGACCCGGACGGTCACGCCCGTCCACAAGGCGGCGCCCGTCCGCAGAGGGCGGGCGCATTCAGCATCGATCCCGACCGCCTTGTCCATACCCACGCGCCCCTGTGAGCCGGTCACCCTCTTTTGGGGGATGTTCGGGTGGCAGCCCGAAGGTGGACAGTTGAGACTAAGGCGACGGTTCGGGAATCGGACAACGGATCCCGGCCTCGTGACTTCCGGAATGCTCGCTCCGGCCATCGAAAAAGCGCGAGTACGGGGCGCCGACCGTAATGGCCGACGGCACTCGAATGTTCGCCTCAAGGAGCCCGCATGGAGGAGAAATCCGTCGAAGTCTTGATGTCCGGGCCGGATGAATCTGCGATCAACACGCGCAGGTACTCCGACCCGGGGATCGGCATCGAGACAGACCTCGCCAAGGTGCTGGCTGACGTCATGTGCGTCGAACAGGTGTCGGTCGACAGCAACTTCTTCGATGACCTCGGCGCCAACTCGTTGGTGATGGCCCATTTCTGCGCACGGGTCAGGAAACGGGCGGACCTCCCATCGGCGTCGATGAAGGACATCTACCGGCACCAGACGATCCGAAGCCTGGCGACGGGGCTCGCGGACGCCGCGCCCGCCCCTGTCAAGCCGTCGGTCCCGGCGCCGGCCGAGGTGGTGACCCCGGCCGGCACGGTGCAGTACGCCCTCTGCGGAACGCTGCAGTTCCTGCTCTTCCTGGGCTATTCGTTCCTCGCCGGACTTGTTGCCGACCGAGGCTATACATGGGTCTCCGCCGGCTCGGGTGTGACCGGTATCTACCTGCGATCGTTCGCCTTCGGCGGCGTCGGCTTCGTCGGTCTGTGCACCTTCCCGATCGTGGCCAAATGGCTCCTCGTCGGCCGGTGGAAATCGCGCGAGTTCCCGGTCTGGGGCCTGACGTATCTGCGCTTCTGGACCGTCAAGGTGCTGATCCACGCCAATCCGATGATTTTCTTCGTCGGCAATCCCCTGTACGTGCTGTACCTGCGAGCCCTGGGCGCACGGATCGGCAAGGGGGTCACGATCCTCTCCCGCAATGTTCCGGTCTGCCCCGACCTGCTCACGATCGGCGCCGGCACGGTGATCCGCAAAGACTCGTTCTTCCTCTGCTACCGGGCGCACGCCGGTCGTATCCAGACCGGGCGGGTCACCCTTGGCCGGGACGTGTTCATCGGCGAGAAGACCGTGCTCGACATCGACACGTCGATGGGCGACGGGGCGCAACTCGGCCACACGTCCACGCTGTACAGCGGTCAGGCGGTCCCGGACGGACAGCGCTGGCACGGATCCCCGGCACAGCTCACGGAGCATGACTACGTGAGGATCGGGCCGGCCGAGTGCGGCACGCTGCGCCGGGCCGGCTTCGGCCTCGTCACCGTGCTTCAGATGTTCTTCCTCTACGTGCCGCTGGCCGTCGGGGGCGCGTACATGCTGTTTACCCTGGTTCCGGCGCTGCACAACCGGCTGGGCCCGGACACGGTGGGGTTCACATCTCCGGACCTCTACATCGACGCGCTGATCCTTTCCCTCGTGCTGTTCTTCGGCTTCGTCGTCGTGGGCCTGATCGTACTGTTCACTGTTCCACGGCTGCTGAACCTGCTCGTCAAACCGGACAAGGTCTATCCGCTGTACGGGTTGCATTACTCGGCACACCGGGCGATCGGGCGCCTGACCAACATCAAGTTCTTCAAATGGCTGTTCGGTGACAGCTCCTACATCGTCCACTATTTACGCGGCCTCGGATACGACTTGTCCCAGGTCGAGCAGACCGGGTCGAACTTCGGCACGGAAGTGCAGCACGAGACCCCGTATCAGTGCTCTGTCGGCAGCGGAACGATGGTCGCCGACGGGCTCTCCATCGTCAACGCCGACTTCTCGAGTACGTCCTTCCGGGTGTCTCGGGCCTCGATCGGGCCACACAACTTCATCGGGAACAACATCGCCTTTCCCTCAGGGGCCAGGACGGGCGAGAACTGCCTCCTCGCGACGAAGGTGATGGTTCCGCTCGACGGTGAGGTTCGCGAGGGCGTGGGCCTGCTCGGCTCGCCATGCTTCGAGATTCCCCGGTCGGTCGAGCGCGACTCCCGGTTCGACCACCTCCGGACCGGCGACGAGTTGCGCCGCAGCCTCGCCGCGAAGAACCGCTACAACATCCGCTCGATGGTCTTCTTCCTGCTCGTGCGGTGGCTGCACTTCTTCGTGCTCACGACGCTCGGCCTGGCGAACGTCGATCTGTACGGTACTTACGGGCACGTGCTGATCGCCGCGTTCCTGGTGTTCAGCCTTGGGTTCACCGCCGTCTACTTCGTACTGGTGGAGCGCGGCATCGCGGCATTCCGTGCGCTGCGACCGCAGTTGTGTTCCATCTACGACCCGTACTTCTGGTGGCACGAGCGCCTCTGGAAGGTGCCTGACACGTACCTCAACGTCTTTAACGGCACCCCTTTCAAGAACGTGATCTGGCGGATGCTGGGTGTTCGTATCGGCAGCAGGGTCTTCGATGACGGCTGCTATCTGACGGAGCGGACGCTCACCACCATCGAAAACGACTGCACGCTCAATGCGGGAAGCAAGATCCAGTGCCACTCGCAGGAGGACGGCACCTTCAAGTCCGATCGCAGCACCCTCGGCGTCGGCTGCACCCTCGGTGTGGGATCCCACGTCCATTACGGCGTGACGATGGGCGACGGCGCGGTGCTCGCCCCCGACTCCTTTCTCATGAAGGGCGAGGAGGTCCCGCAGCACGCACGCTGGGGAGGAAACCCCGCCACGGAAATGCGAGATGCCCCTTATCAGCCCGAGGCACTGACGCGAAAGAGGTAGCAGCGCCGCCCTTGTCGGCGCTGGACAGCACAGTCGCGACGGTGAATGGAAAGAGACGACGAGATGGAAATGCAAGTGCAGGCCGACCGGGAGTTCTGGCGCGCTGTGCTCGTCGCCGGTGGATTCACCGCAATCCCGCGGTGGACGCTCGAACCGGTGACGGGCGTCGGCGAACACGAGGCGACGGTCCCGGACGACGTCGTGGCGGCGTTGGGCCGGTTGGCCGAGGACCTGGCGATGCCGCTCGACTCCGTGCTGCTGGCCGCGCACGCCAAGGTACTCGCCGCGCTGTCCGGCGAGCACGAGGTCGCGACCGGCTACGTCACTGTGGAGGGCGGCCCGCTGCTGCCCTGTCGACTGACGACCGAAACCGACTCGTGGCGGACGCTGTTGCTGTACACCCATCGAGTCGCGTCAGATCTGCTGTTGTACAAGGACTTTCCGGTCGATGAGCTCAGACGCGAGCTGGGCCTGGCCGAACCGTCGATCGAGACCGTGTTCGATCCGCACGGCTTGGGCGGAGAACTCGCCGGTGAGACCGTGCTGTGGGTGGGTATTTCGCAACGCGAAGGCCGCCTCGCGCTGCGGCTGCGGTACCGGACCGACGCGCTCAACGCGGACTGCGCCGTCAGGATCGCCGGATACCACCTCACCGCGCTCGCGCTGATCGCCGCCGATCCCGACGCCGAGCACGGGCGGCAGAGCCTGCTCTCCGCCGAGGAAATCCGCTTCCAGCTCGAAGGGCTCGCCGGTCCGCGCCGGGAGCTGCCGGACCGCCGGTTCCACGAGCTGTTCGAGCAGCGGGTGGCGGCACACCCGGACGCCATCGCGGCGGTGCATGGGGAACGGCAGCTGACCTATCGGGAACTCAACGCGCGTGCCAACCGGTTGGGACGAGCCCTGCTGGCACGGGGGCTGCGCCCCGAGGGTGTGGTCGCGGTGGTGACGGAGCGCAACCTGGACTGGATGGCCGCCGTCCTCGCGGTCTTCAAGGCCGGCGGCGTGTACCTGCCCATCGAGCCGCATTTCCCGGCCGATCGCCTCGCGGCCATGCTCTCCCGTGCCGCATGCGGGCTCGTGCTGACCGAACCCGGCAGCACCTCCACGCTCGACCAGGCCCTCGACTCGCTGTCCGGGGTCCAGAAGCTGTTCGTCGGCGCAGCCTACGTGGAAGACCATGCCGACGATGATCTGGGCCTGCGCGTTGCACCGGACCAGCTCGCCTACATCTATTTCACCTCCGGCTCCACAGGTGAGCCCAAGGGCGCGATGTGCGAGCACGCGGGCATGCTCAACCACCTCTACGCCAAGATCGATGACCTGAAGATCAGCGAGGGACAGGTGGTCGCCCAGACCGCACCCCAGTGCTTCGACATCTCGCTGTGGCAACTGGTGTCCGGCCTCCTCGTCGGGGGGCGGACCCTGCTGGTGGAGCAGGAAGTTATCCTGGACGTCCAGCAATTCGTCGACACGATCGTTGACGGCCGGGTCGCTGTCCTCCAGGTTGTGCCCTCCTACCTGGACGTCGTCGTGTCCTGTCTGCAGCAGCACCCCCGCGAGCTGCCGGACCTGCGCTGCGTGTCGGTCACCGGCGAGGCGCTGAAGAAGGAGCTCACGCAGCGCTGGTTCGCCGCCCAGCCCGGGATCAAACTGGTCAACGCCTACGGGCTGACCGAGACTTCGGACGACACCAACCACGAAGTCATGGACCACGTGCCGGACGGGGACGGCGTCCTGCTGGGTCCCGCGGTCAACAACGTGCACGTCTATGTCGTCGATGAGCACCTGACCCCGGTGCCGCTCGGTGCCCCCGGTCTGATCGTCTTCTCCGGCGTCTGCGTCGGCCGCGGATACGTCAACGACCCCGAGCGCACCCGGCAGGCCTACCTGGCCGATCCGCACCGTGAGGGCGCCCGGCTCTACCGGGGCGGCGACTACGGCCGCTGGCAGCCCGAGGGCAAGCTGGAGTTCCTCGGACGCCGGGACACCCAGGTGAAGATTCGTGGCTTCCGGATCGAGATCGGCGAGATCGAGAACACCCTGGTGCGGGTGCCCGGTGTTCGCGACGGTGCAGTGGTGGTCACCGAGCGGGCCGACCAGAGCAAGCACCTGGTGGCGTTCTACTCCGGTCGACAGCCACTCGAGGCCGACGTCCTGGTGGACCGGCTCGGTGAGTCGCTGCCCGAGTACATGGTCCCGTCGGCCTTCCACTGGCGGGAAAGTCTGCCGCTGACGGCCAACAGCAAAATCGACAGGAAGACTTTGCGGGCGCTCGCCGAAGAACTCGACGTCGTCCAGGACGACTACCGCGCGCCGAATACGCCGACCGAACAGCAGTTGGCGGCCGCATGGGCGAAGGTGCTCGGCATCCCCCAGAACCAGATCGGACGGCAGGACCACTTCTTCGACCGGGGCGGCACGTCGCTGTCGGCAGTGAAGCTGGCGATCACCCTGGACCGTGCGGTGTCCCTCAAGGACGTCACCCGTCACCCGATCCTTGCCGATCTGGCCGGGCTTGTCGACGGCAGGTCCGAGCGGCGCTCCGGACCGGTCGACGGCAGGTCCGAGCGGCACTCCGGGCTGCTTCAGCCATTGTCGGAACCGGACGGTGCGCAGGCCGCTGCCCTGGTGTGCTTCCCCTGCGCCGGCGGCAACGCGGTGAACTTCCAGCCGATGGCCAGGGCACTGGCGGGCGGCGGGCCGGCGGTCTACGCCGTCGAGCTGCCCGGTCATGACGTGGCCGCCGGGAGCGAGCCGATCGCGCCGATGACACAGGTGGTCGAGCAGGTCGTCGTCGAGATCATCCGGCGCGGCCTGACCAGGGTCCTGCTGTGGGGCCACTCCTCGGGCACCGCCTTGGCCGTTGAGACGGCCAGAAAGCTGCAGGAGCGCGGGGTGGACGTCCAACGGGTGTTCCTCGGAGCGCAGTTGCTCGGTGACGCCGCCCACCGGCGCGCCACCATCGCCGAGCTGACCGGGCTGGACAACGCCGAGATCGCCGCGGAGCTGAGCGCGGACGGCGGGTACACAGACCTCGTTGAGCTGGACGCGCAGCACGCCGAGCACTTCGGTGCCGCCTACCGGCACGACTGTGTGTCCGCACACCGCTATTTCGCCGACGCCCTGGACAGCCCGCCTGCGCCGAAGCTGTCCGCTCCGGTCACCGTGGTCGTTGCCGCCGACGACCCGAGCACAGCGGAGTACCCGCGCCGGTACCGCGACTGGCAGCTCCTGGCCGAGCAGGTCGACCTGCACGAGCTCGCCGACGGCGGCCACCACTTCCTGCACACCCGTCCGACCGAGGCGGCACAGGCCGTGCTGCGCGCCGCCGCCTTGTTCGCTTCTTTCTGAGTGGCAACTGAAAGGAAACGAGATGTCGTTCATGCCCACGGCGTCGCTGGAAGACGTGGAACTGGAACCCGGTAAACCTCCGCTGCTGCGGGCCGGTGCCACCGGCGACGCGCTGAGCTGGGCGGCCGAGCACCGGGACGCGCTGCGCGCTGTCGTCGCCGAATACGGTTCGGTCCTGGTCCGCGGCCTCGGGCTGCGCGACGCGGCCGAGACCGGCGCCGTCTTCTCGAAGCTGGCCACCGGTCTGATGACCGAGAAGGAGGTCTTCGCGCCCCGACGGATCTACTCCGACGGCGTGTACTCCTCATCGAAGTGGCCGCCGAACCAGCCGATGTGCATGCACCATGAACTGAGCTACACGCTTGAGTTCCCCGGCCTGATGATGTTCGCCTGCCTCAGCGCCCCCACCGACGGCGGGGCGACCGCGGTGGCCGACTCGCCGAGCGTGCTCGACGCGCTGCCCGCCGAGTTGACGGAACGGTTCGAGCGGGAGGGCTGGCTGCTCAACCGCAGCTACAATGAAGAGATCGGGGCGTCCATCGCCGACGCGTTCGGCACCGAGGACCGTGGTGCCGTCGAGAGTTACTGTCGCGCCAACGCGATCACGTTCGAGTGGCAGCCCGACGGTGGACTGCGCACCAGGCAACGCCGCAGCGCCGTGGTGCGTCACCCGGCCAGCGGTCGGCGCTGCTGGTTCAACCAGATTGCGTTCCTCAACGAGTGGACGATGGCCCCCGAGGTGCGCGAGTACCTGGTGGACGTCTACGGCGCCGACGGGCTGCCGTTCAATACCCGCTTCGGCAACGGCGACCCGATCGGCGAGGACGTCGTGCAGCTGCTGAACAGCGTCTACGAGGCCAACACCGCACGCGAGCCGTGGCAGGCGGGCGACCTGATGCTCGTCGACAACATCCGTACCGCGCACAGCAGGGAGCCCTTCGAGGGACCGCGCGAAGTGCTCGTCGCCATGGCCGACCCGGTGCATCTGGCCGATTGCTCGCCAACCATTGAGGTGACCGCAGGATGACCACCATCAGTTCCACCGCAACACAGTCCGCGATGGCCGCACCGATCACCGTGCCACCGTTCGCAGTGATCTCCGGTGCCCAGGTCCAGCGCGCGCTGCACGGATGCGAGAGACAGATCGTGGAGTTGGTCGAGGCCACCTACCGGGTGCACGGCGCCGGTGATTCGGTGAACCCGCCGTCGTACTTCCTGCGTTTCCCCGACCGCCCGTCCTCCCGCATCATCGCCCTGCCCGCCTCGATCGGCGGGGAGGTGCGGGTGGACGGCCTGAAGTGGATCTCCAGCTTCCCGGAGAACGTGACGGCCGGCATCCCGAGGGCCTCGGCCGTGCTGATCCTCAACGACCACGACACCGGTTACCCGTTCGCCTGTCTGGAAAGCTCGATCATCAGCGCCACCAGGACGGCCGCGTCAGCGGCGTCGGCGGCCGACTGGCTCAGCCGCGACCGGCCGCGACCGACGCGTGTCGGGTTCTTCGGAGCGGGCTTGATCGCCCGCTACATCCACACCTTCCTGGCCGGCACCGGCTGGTCGTTCGACGAGATCGGCGTGCACGACCTGTCCGCCGACAGCGCAGCAGGCTTCCGGTGCTACCTGGAGCAGTCGGGCACCGACGGCCAGATCACCGTGCACGACAGCGCCGAGCAGTTGATCCGCAACAGCGACCTGGTGGTCTTCGCCACCGTCGCCGGTCAGCCACATGTCAGCGACCTGTCATGGTTCGCACACAATCCGCTGGTGCTGCACGTGTCGCTGCGCGACCTCGCGCCGGAGATCCTGCTCGCCTCGACCAACGTCGTCGACGACATCGAGCACTGCCTGAAGGCCAACACCTCGCCGCATCTGGCCGAGCAGCTCACGGGCAACCGGGACTTCCTGCACGGAACGCTGGATGACGTGATGGCCGGGCGGGTGACGGTGCCGGCGGACCGGCCGGTGGTGTTCTCGCCCTTCGGCCTCGGGGTGCTCGATCTCGCGGTGGGCAAGTACGTCTACGCCGAAGTGGTCCGCCGCGGAGAGTTGCACGTCGTCGACGACTTCTTCCACGAACTGAGCCGGTACGGATGAGCCGGCCAAGAGCCCAGGAGGCTACCCAGGGCTGATCCCAGGAGATCACCACTCAAGTCTCAGCAGGTCCTGACGCACGAGACAGCGACCGCTGACGCAGGGCCACCGTCCGGCTTGGTCGGGCACAGGCTCCCGCCGCAAAGCGAGAAGCCCGCCCACGGTCGTATGGACGTTTCGAAAGTGCTCTGCTCCAGATAAGAGGAGACCATCGTGCCCGTCGTATCCGTTCCCTACGCCTTCAACGAAGAGGAGCTCTATGTCGACCTTCGGTCGATCATCGGGCACTCGCTCTTCCTGAAGTGTGAGGGCTTCAACTTCGCCGGCTCGATCAAGTTGAAGGCCGCAACCGAAATGGTGGAGGCTGCTGAGCGGGATGGAGTCCTGACGCCGGAATCGATCCTGGTCGAGTCCTCGTCCGGGAACCTCGGCGTGGCGCTGAGCATGATCGCGGCGAGCAAGGGCTACCGGTTCCTGTGTGTGACGGACTCCCGCGGCAACCTGTCGACCAGATTGATGATGGAGGCGTTGGGCAGCCAGGTGCACGTGATCGCCGATCATGAGGCCAACGGCGGCTTTCTCGGCGCGCGGATCGAGTACATCCGCGCGCTGTGCGCCTCCGACGACCGGTACGTGTGGCTCAGCCAGTACACCAATCCGAGCAACTGGAAGGCGCACTACCGCAAGACGGCGCCGGAGATCGCCCGCCAGTTCCCGCAGCTGGACGTGCTGTTCGTCGGGGCCGGCACCACCGGGACCCTGATGGGCTGCGCGCGCTACTTCCGGGAGTGGCACCGGCCGGTGCGGATCATCGCGGTGGACAGCGCCGGGTCGGTGTCCTTCGGCGGTCCGCCCGGCCGCCGGATGATTCCCGGCCTGGGGATGAGCATGCGCCCGCCGCTGCTCGACGAGTCCTATGTGGATGAGGTGATATATATCGAGGAGGCGGACACCATCCGTACCTGTCACCGTCTGGCCAGGCGCGGATTCCTGTTCGGCGGCTCCACCGGCACGGTGGTCAGCGGAGCGACGGACTGGTTGGCCCGGCACGACGCGCGCGAACTCACTGCAGTGGCCATCGGCCCGGACCTCGGCGAGCGCTACCTCGACACCATTTACCAGACCAACTGGCTGCAGGATCTCTACGGCGAGGACGTGCTCGACTCCGACGAGGTGACCGCCGGTTCCTGGGCGGCCTCCCCCGCGCCACCACCACGGTGGGGCCGGCAGCTGGACCCTGCAGACCGGCAACCGCAATGGCAACCCGCACCATCAGCTCCAGGATCGTAAGACCTGGGTGTTCTGTCCACGGAGCTGACGGCCCCGACCAGGCCCTCCTGGCCGCTGCAACCCGCGTGCCATCAAGCCGGTGGATGGACGGAACGGCTGCTCGGCATGCGACGTGCGCCATGCCGGAGCACTCTGATCGTGAAGCTGCTTGTCCCCGGACCGGCAGCCGGCCAGGAAGGGGTGGCAGCGATGTTCGCGAGGCTGAGCACCTATGAGGGATCACCGGTTCCTGCGCAGGGAGGCCTGACCGCGAACTGGGAAGAGACTCTCGAGCAGGTCCAGGAGGTCCCCGGCTTCCGGGGCGTGTACTACCTCGTCGACCGAGCCTCTGGGAAGGCCAAGTCGCTGACCTTGTGGGATGACAAGCAGACCATGCAGGCCAGCGAGGAAAGGACAACCCGGCTCCGCGAAGAAATCGCAAAGAGGGAAGGCCAACGGGTTGTCTCGGTCGAGCGCTTCGAGGTGGGATTCAGTCACCTGGAGCCATAGCAGTCATCGTTCCGCAGGTTGACGGCGCCATGAGGTCGGCGGGCCGATGGCACCAAAGGAATTGGACGGGCGCCTGGATCCGTGCGCGATCGCGGCCGGCCTCGGTTTCCCCGTCTTGTCGACGCTTCCGGGGAGCGGTGTTGTGCCATTCGTGTTGTGATCGATGGCGGAGGACACAAACGCTGTTGAGAACGGGAGGAAATCATGGCTGAGAAGCTGCGAGCGCGAGACATCATGTCCGGCGGCGTGCAGTGCGTCGGTGCGCACCAGTCGCTGTTCGACGTTGCGAAGATGATGCGCGATCTGGACGTCGGTTGCCTGCCCATCTGCGGCGACAACAACAAGCTCACAGGCTTGATCACCGACCGTGACATCATCGTCAAGTGCTGCGCCGAGGGCGTCGACCCGGCAACCGTGCAGGCCGGATCGCTCAATGCCAGGGTGCACTGGATCGATGCCGAAGCGGACGCCACCGATGTCCTGACGACCATGGAGGAACATCAGATCAAGCGGTTGCCGGTGATCGACGTCCAGAGCGGCCACCGTCTGGTCGGCATGATCACGGAGGCCAATCTTGCGAAGAATCTGAGCGACGAACAGATTGCCGAGTTTGCGAGCCGCGTATACGCGAGCGCTGGAGTGTCGGACCAGTCCGAACACTGAGGCGTCTCCTCGAACCCCGGAAGACAGTCGCCGGCCGGGGGTCCGACCCGCACGGCGTTCGGCCGCCGCGACTATGAGCTGGTAGATGCCGCATACGCAGAACGCATGGTCCGCGATGCATGCACGGACCATGCTCCTGGCGTTGATACGGGTCGTACGAGCCACCCGCTCGCGAGCTTCGGCTCCGCCGAGCAAGCACCATGAGCTGTCTCAGAGCCCGGCCTGGCCGTGTCGTGGCCAGCGCTGCCTGGCCGGGCGGGAGAGCCCGCTCGGCGGATGCCTGCGGCGCAGGCGAACAGTGAGCTTTTCGATCGCGCTTCGAGGCCGTCAATGTGCGCCTCCAATCAGCCTCCAGGCCGGTGGGGTCGGGGTCCTGTCAGGCCGGTGCCCTGACGAGGTATGTGCAGCAGCAGAGCTTCTACGGATGACAGCGTTTTCCTGCGCGTCTGCCGCCTCAAGGACGACGGCGCCCACCACGCCGTGCTCGGCATAGCCTGCCTGCACAATCTCACCCAGGCCGGAAAGGCGGACGGGCCGCACGGCGACCGACCGCGCCTCCACCCATCAAAGATCATTCATGGGACGTCCCCTGGGCCGTCATCTGCGCCCCACCCATAGCCAGTCCACTTATCTCAGATTGGACTTGGTTGGGCGCTAAATGGCATTGCTACGGTCCTCGCATGAGATTCCATGTTGTCAACGCGTTCACTGATCGTCCGTTCTCCGGGAACCCGGCAGGTGTGTGTCTCCTGCCCGCCGGGGAGTGGCCGCAAGACACCTGGATGCAGCAGGTTGCAGCTGAAATGAACTACTCAGAGACCGCATTCGCTCTCCCGCTGCCTGTTGAGTCCGAGGCCGACTGGGCGATCCGCTGGTTCGCACCGCTCGTCGAGACCAATCTGTGCGGCCATGCCACATTGGCTACGGCGCACATCCTGCGTGTGGAGCGGGGTCTCCTGGGCACTGTGCGGTTCAGCAGTCGGCAGAGTGGCGTCCTGGTGACCCCACGCCCACGAGGGAGGCAGCGTCACTCTGGACTTTCCGGCCGCGCCCGGCGCCGAAGTCCCCGTACCGGAAGGACTGGCCGAGGCGTTGGCGGTCAGGCCTGAAGCCACCTTCCATACGGGCGCGCTCGGCGATCTGCTGACAGTCCTGCCCGGTGAAGCCACCGTTCGGGCCGTGACTCCCGACCTGGACGCGGTAGCCGCCCTGACGCGCCGCGAGGGCCTGCGCGGCATCATCATCACGGCCCCGGCGGCTGAGACCGGCCTGAAGTACGACTTTGTGTCCCGCTTCTTCTCACCGGCCGAGGGCATTCTCGAGGACCCGGTCACGGGCAGCGCCCACACCGCGCGCGCCCCGTACTGGTCGACGCGACTTGGCCGCGACGAACTCACCGGCCTCCAGGCGTCCGCGCGTCCTGGTCTGGTCCATACTGCTGTGCACAGCGACCGCGTCCACCTCACAGGAAACGCCGTCACGGTCATGGACGGCACCCTGCATGCCTAGAACTCGTCCGGCCGGTTCCGCTGCCCATCTGGGACTCCTGAGACCGTCTCAGCCTCTGTCCCATCGGCGAGCCCCGTCCGTCTGATGGCGGCCCAGCGCACCGCAACTCCGCGGAATCCGGGACGAGTCGGCACCAGGCTCTGTGCGGGCGACGGGCCTTCCGCCGGCACGCGCTCCGCGGAACCGCGCGGGACGACAGGAGCTCGCCGCATATCTCACAGCGGGGAGTTCCGTCATGGGGGTTGCTTCGCCGCAGTTTCGTTGCGGCGGCGCCTGCTCGCAGGCCGTCACACATCACAGCCGACAGCAGGCGCGGCGTGCCCACGGAACCCTCCCGGAGTTGTCCCGTCGTCGAGCAACTGGCCAGCAGCGACTGCACATCCTCCGGCCCCCGCCGTCACCCCGCACCGCCCCGGTCTGCTGGGCACGCCTCAGCGGCGCCGTCAGGAGTTACGGAGCGTTCGAGGGAGTCGGTCAGCCAGAGGTGGGACGCGCCGAGTGTGACCGGGTCGCCGCTGGCCTCGCCCACGAGCCGCCAGTAGCGGCGCATCCGCGGGTCGCGGTCGGCAGCCACGTGGGCCAGCAGTCGGCCTCTGAACTGCGGGGTGTCGCTGCCGCCACGTACCGCGGCGTGTGCCGCGACGAACCGATCGAGTTCGGGGCCCCCGCGGGGAGGCTCGCCCGCCCGCACCATGGGCTGGGCCAGCGCGCACGCCTCACTGATCCCATTCATCAGCTCGGCCTCGTCAGCGATCAGTTCGGCGTTGGCCCGCGCCATGGCCAGCAGGCCGCGTGTCAGTGCCCGGTCGCCGGCCAGGGCGAACAGTTCAGCGAATGCGACCACCTGCGGCGGGGTCGGGTCGGTGGGCGGCTCGGGCACGGCCATGGTCACGAACGCGGTGAGCATCGCCTCGGACACCGGCGCGACCATCGTGCGTCTCCAGAAGTCGATCAGCGCGTTGCGGGCGGCACCCCCGCTCTCCACGGCGGCCAGCAGCTCCAGCCTGGCAGCCCGGTCGCCTGGTCCGGCCTCCTCGACCGCGCGCAGCGAGGCCCGCCGCCAGGCCAGGTCCGCGAGCTGCACGTCGAGCGCGGCCCGCTCGGCCGCGACGACCTCGGCCACGGAGCGTTCGCCGGCGAGCACGTGCCTGATGGAGATCAGCCCGATCCCGAGCCCGCGCAGCCGTCTGACCAGGCCGAGCCGCTCCACGGCCGCCTGGTCGAACCTGCGGTGCCCGCCCGTGCTGCGCACCGAGTCGACGATGCCTTCGTCGCAGTAGAAGCGAATGGTCCGCACCGGCACGCCAGTCAGCCGCGCCAGGTCGCCGATCCCAAGCGTCTCATCGAGCAAAGGCACTTGAACCTCCACTGGACTGAAGTTTCTACCGTACCGGCGTTAGCCCGTGAAAGGAGCTTCGTGATGACATCGACGCTGGACACCGCACGGCTCGTGGAGGGCCTGCGGGAGCAGACCGGAGGGTTCACCCGCGCGGTCGCCGGAAGGGACCCGGACGCTCGGGTGCCCACCTGCCCAAAATGGCCGCTGCGTACCCTTGTCGGGCGCGTCGGCCAGGAGCACCGGTGGGCGGCCGAACTCGTGCGCAAGGGCGAGCAGTTACCCGTCCCTGACCCGCGGCAGGCCGATCCCGGCGCCCCGGACGAGTGGGCCCGGTGGCTGCGCGAGGGCGCAAAGGAGTTGATCCGCGCGATGCAGGAGCCCGGCACGGACACCGAGATGCACACGTTCTTCGGGCCGCGGCCGGCGGCCTTCTGGCTGCGCAGGGTGCTGAGCGACACCTGTGTCCACCACTACGACGCGGCGTTTGCGACGGACACCGCGTTCGAGATCGCCGACGACCTCGCGGCCGACGTGATCAGCGAGAACCTGGACCTGCTGTCCACGCCGGCCTTTGAGACGGCCAGGCCGGCGGTCGCCGGGCTGCGCGGCCGGGGCGAGCGGATCGGGTTCCGGCCGAGGTCCATGGAGGGCTGGGTGATCACCAGGACGCCTGAGTCGGTGCGGTGGGAGCGCGGGCCGGCCGAGGCCGACGTGGTGGTGTCGGGGGCGGTGGCGGACCTCATGCTGGTGTTTTCCCACCGCGTCCCTCCGGAGGACAACCGGGTGACGGTGACGGGCGACCGCGCGTTGCTGGACCACTGGCTGGCCCACACCGCGCTCTAGCCTCAGGCGACCCGCAATGCGCTTCCATCGCCGCGTCGGTTCGCCTGGCGATCCGGCCCCACCCGATCCGCTTTCAGCAGCGCCTGGTGGGGCGGGGTTGACGGCCCGTGCAGGGCGCGTTCGTCGGCCTGTCCGGCTTCCTGGCAGCGGTCCAGGTCAGGCAGCAGGTCGGGTAGCGGTCGAGCACGTCGCCGTGCCCGGGCCGCGGTCGTGCCACCAGCCGTGGGCGTCACCAGTGGTACGTGGTCGGCACATGGCTGGTGGCGCCTGGCGCCGGCGGGCGCCCTCACCCGGCGTTGCAGGGCGCGCTCCGCTTGGGGCGTCACCGGGTCCAGCAGGGCGAGACAGGAGTGCCCCATCGCACTGCGTCTGGCAGATGGCGGGCTGCTGACCTGCTGGGACGCCATGTCGTTCGAGGACGCCAACGGCCGGTGTTCTCAAACGACATGGCTTTCACGGAAGTGCCCGGGCGGTGGGCAAGGACAGCTTGGCTTCATTCACTTTCGGTGACAGCGTTTGTTGACGAGTTCGGGTTCTGCTCGCGTTCCGGGGCGGTGATCTCGACCTGTGGCCTTCGCTGAGGAGCTGTGGCCTCCGCCTGGCAGGTGATCGACTACTCCGCATGGGCCTCGCGCGAGCGTGCCCTACATGCACGGACATGCTGACGAGCTGAAGGTCACAACCACAATCCGAGATCTCTACCGAACCCGGGGTCGACACGCCGACTTCCGGAACCAACCTGGCCGGGACACGCCTCTGTTGAGTCAGACCGCGGACGGACACCGGACCGGCGACATACCCCGGGAGAGCCAGCCCCGAAGAGCGGCAGACGGTTCACGAGTCACCCGGACCGGCGTCCTACGGCACGCTACGAGCGGCCAACCCGACCGCGTCCCGCTTTCCCCATATAAGTCGGCGGTTCACACCGACTCCTTGATCTGCACCAGATCGACGTCACCCCGTTACCCGGATCGCCCGCCCGCACCTTGGAGCAGATACAAGCACGCTCGACGTCCCCCGAAGAGCATCCCCCAGATCAATTCTGACAGTTATTCAATTACAGGCCCCCGGGCCTGGCGGAGAACTGCCAGGTCGGTGTCTTCCTCGCCTACGCCGCCCAGCGCGGTCGTACATTGATCGACCGTCGGCTGTGCCTTCCCGCTCCTGGACGGACGCCCCCGAGCGCTGCCGCCGGGCCGGCATCACCGATGAGACCGCGCGGATACCGGCCCAGCGCGCCGAGCCGGAACGGACCGGTGTCGCGAAATCTGGGCCGCCGTCGTTGGCGTAGAAGGCGGTCATGGGCATTCGGGGCGGCCCCCGCGTGGTCGAGTGCAGCGTTCACGGCGGGTGCGGCTTCCACGGTGAAGCTCATCCGGCCGCCGGGAGAGCTCGTCCGCCGGCGCGGACGGAGGACTGTCGTCGAGCAACGCAACCCATGGCTGAGCGATCGACCGCTGATCGTGATGCGATGGAGAAATGAATGAATCACTAAAAAACCGCACAAATGGAACGTATGATGTGGTCGTGCTGGGCGCAGGCCCGGTCGGACAGAACGTCGCCGACCACGCCCGTGCTGCCGACCTCACCGTCGCCGTCGTGGAGTGTGAGCTCGTCGGCGGTGAATGCTCCTACTGGGCGTGCGTCCCCAGCAAGGCGCTGCTACGGCCGGTCGTCGCCGTCGCCGACACCCAGCGGGTGGACGGCGCCCGGCAGGCCGTCACCGGCCGGCTCGACACCGACCGGGTCTTCGCCCGCCGCAACCACTACGTCACCGACTGGGACGACAGCGGACAGGCCAAGTGGGTCAGGTCCATCGGCGCCGATCTCTTCCGTGGCCAAGGCCGGATCGACGGCCCCCGCCGGGTCACGGTCACCCGGGACGACGGCGCATGCCAGACGCTCACCGCCCGGCACGCCGTGGCCATCGCCACCGGCAGCCGCCCGGTGCTGCCCGACATCCCGGGCATCAAGGATGCCCGCCCCTGGACGAACCGGCACGGCACCGACTCCAGCACCGTCCCCGCCCGGCTCGCCGTCGTCGGTGGCGGCGGGGTCGGCGTCGAGATGGCCACCCTTTGGCAGGGCCTCGGCTCCCAAGTCACCCTGCTCGCGCGCCGCGCCCTGCTGCCCCGGATGGAACCCTTCGCGGGCGAGCTCATCGCACGCGGCCTGACTCAGGCGGGCGTGGATGTGCGGATCGGAGTGCAGGTGACCGCCCTGCGTCGCCCCGCCGCCGCCGAACCGGTCACCCTGACCCTCGACGACGGCAGCGAGCTGGAGGCCGACGAAGTCATGTTCGCCACCGGCCGCGCCCCCCACACCGACGACATCGGCCTGGACACGGTCGGCCTCACCCCAGGCTCCTGGCTGGACGTGGACACAACCTGCCTGGTCCGTGGCGTCGAAGGCGACTGGCTGTACGCCCTTGGCGACGTCAACCACCGCGCTCTCCTCACCCACCAGGGCAAGTACCAGGCCCGGACAGCGGGCGACGCGATCGGCGCGCGCGCCGCCGGCCTCCCGCTGGACGACGCCCCCTGGGGCGACCACGCCACCACCGCCGACCAGCACGCCGTGCCGCAGGTCTTCTTCACCGACCCCGAGGCGGGCGCGGTGGGCCTGTCCGCCGAGGAAGCAGCCCGGGCCGGCCACCGCACCAAGGTGGTCGACCTTGACTTCAACGCCGTGCAGGGCGCCAACCTCTACGCCGACGGCTACCAGGGCCGCGCCCGGATGGTGGTCGACCTCGACCGGCAGGTCCTGCTCGGGGTGACCTTCGTCGGCTACGGAATCAGCGAACTGCTGCACTCCGCGACCATTGCCGTCGCCGGCGAGGTCCCGCTCAAACGACTGCGGCACGCGGTCGCCTGCTTCCCGACCGTCAGCGAGATCTGGCTCTTCCTCCTCGCCGCCTACCACCGGAACTAGAAGCGGTGTCGCCGTGGGCCACGCTCCACACCCGGTTTCGCCGCCGGGCAGCGCCCTGCTCGCGGTGTCCCCCACCCACCGGGAACGGCTGCCCGCTCCCGTTCCCTCCTGGGAGGACGACCGCGGCTTCCATCGCGTGGTCGCCATCCTGCGGGTGCAGGGCAGACGTTCGGCTGCGCCTTTGCCCAGGGGCCCAGTGGGCCGGGTCCGGTTCGCCGCTCGCGACGAGGCCGCCGGGGACGGCTTTCCGGGCCTGGCCTCTGCGGCAGGCCCAGGCGTTGCCGGTCGGCACCCGTTCGATCCGGGGATTCCGGCACCAGACCCCTTCTTCGACGCACTCAACCCGCGAAGCGGGCCATCCACTCCTCGACGTCGTCCGCCGACCGCGGCAGGCCCGCTGACAGGTTCTCGTGACCGTCGTCGGTGACGACCAGGTCGTCCTCGATCCGGACGCCGATGCCGCGCCACTCCTCGGGCACAGTGAGATCGTCCGGCTGGAAGTACAGGCCGGGCTCGACGGTGAGCACCATGCCCGGCTCCAGCACGCCGTCGACGTACTCCTCGTGCCGGGCCTGCGCGCAGTCATGGACATCCAGACCGAGCATGTGACCGGTGCCCGCCATGGTGAAGCGGCGTTGGAGGCCGAGTTCGTACGCGCGGTCGGCCGGGCCTTCGATGAAGCCCCACTCGACCAGCCGGGCGGCCAGGTGGCGCTGGGACGCCTCGTGGAAGTCGCGGTACGCGGCGCCCGGCTTGACGGCAGCCATGCCGGCCTCCTGGGCCTCGTACACCGCGTCGTAGACCTTGCGCTGCAGAGGAGTGAAGGTTCCGCTGATCGGAAGCGTGCGCGTGACGTCGGCGGTGTAGAGGGTGTGCGTCTCCACTCCGGCGTCGAGCAGGAGCAGGTCCCCCGGACGCACCGGACCGTCGTTGTCCGTCCAGTGCATGATCGTGGCGTGCTCCCCCGCGGCGCAGATCGAGCCGTAGCCGACGGCATTGCCCTCGAGGCGTGCGCGGCGGAAGAACGTGCCCTCGATCCACCGCTCGGACGACGCGATCGCCCGGGAGAGCTCACCGATCACATCGGTGAATCCGCGCACCGTGGAGTCCACGGCCTTGCGGAGCTCGGTGATCTCCCAGTCGTCCTTGACGAGACGGAGATCACTGAGCGCCTCTTCCAGTTCGGCGTCGCGCTCCTCATCTGTGGTGACGGCGGCCTCCAGGGACGGGTCGAGATCCCGGACGATCCGGGTCGGCGCACCGGAGGCGGCGGCCAGGTCACCGGCCGCCGTGCGGACGTCCCGGCAGGGCAGACCGAGTACGAGCTCCGACTCGGCGAGGGAGCGGCGCCGGCCCATCCACAGCTCCGCCGTGTAGCCCACCCAGAACTCGTCGTTGTCCCTGCTGTCCCGCGGCAGCTGGTAGCAGTAGGCGTCATGGCCGCCGTCCGCACGGGGTTCGAGGACGAGCGCGCCGTCCCGGACCTGGTCTCCCGTCATGTGCACGTAGCCCGAGTACGGGCGGAACGGGTAGGTGTCGTCGTTGGAACGGACCTTGAGATTCCCCGAGGGGATCACGAGGCGTTCGCCGGGGAAGCGTGCGGAGAGCGCGGCACGGCGGCGGGCCGCGTACGGAGCCTGCTCGCCGAGTTGCAGGTCGTGCTGCTCCGTGTCCGCCCACCCCGTCCGCATCAGAGCGGACAGTTCCTCGGAGATCCCTGAGTAGAGACCGTTCTTTCGGCCTTTTGCCACGTCATACACCTTCTTCTGGGTGGGTTCCTCAACGGCGAGGGGCAGAGGGGCCCTACGGACAGGCCGAGCTCCCTCCCGGTGCGGTCCGGGCGCCCTCGCTGCCGCCGGTCGATGGCGGCTCCCGGACCGTATCCCGCATCACGCACGCTTGGTGCCGAAGACTGCCACTGGCACAGATCGGCCACAGCCCCGACAGGAGCCGTCGATAATGCGGCGTATGACGAACGCGAAACTCGGCGAGGCCCTTCGGCTTCTGGGAATCGATCACGCGGCCGGGCAGGTCTATCTGGCGCTGCTGGAGCTGGCCCCCGCTCCGCTGAGTGCGATCGGAACCGCGGCCGGTCTGGGCGCTGCGGAACTCGCCACGGCGTACGGCGCGCTGGTCGACGCCGGTCTGGCCAGCGCCGCCGAGGAGGGCGGGGAGGTGGTGGCCCCGGTTCCGCCCACCGCGGGCCTGGAGATCCTCGCCCGGCACCGGGCGGCCGAGGTCGAGGAGTCGCGCATCACCGTCGGAGGCGCGTTCGAGTCGTTCCGGCGACAGCGGCTCGCCGCGTACAACGACAATCTCGTCGAGGTCGTCACCGGCGACGCCGTCGGCCCCAGGATGCGTCACGCTTGGGCGAGCGCCCGCGATCAGATCCGGCAGTTCGAGTCACCACCGTATTTCCCCTTGCCCGGGGCCACGGACGACGCGCTGGCCACGCTCGCCCGCGGTGTGACGCAGCGTGTCGTGTACTCGCGGGAGTCGCTGGAGCATCCGGGCCACCTGAAGGAAGCCATCGAACCGTGCATCAGGGCCGGCGAACAGGCCAGGGTGCTGCCGTCGGTGCCGGTCAAACTCGTGATCATCGACGAGGCGTACGCGCTCGTGTCGTTGTCGATCAAAGAGGCCGACGTACACAACGCCATGCTGGTCGTACAGCCGTGCGGCCTGTTCTCCGCGCTCGTGGCACTGTTCGAGCAGTCCTGGCAGAGCGCCCTGCCGTTCCACGGCCACACCACCCGTCCAGGCGGTCTGCCACCCGCAGACCGCCGCCTGCTGTGGCTCCTCGCGGGCGGTGCGAGCGACGACGTCATCGCCCGCGAGCTGGGAATCAGTCGCCGCACGCTGTTCCGCCGCCTGCAGATCCTGATGGCCCAGCTGGGCGCCGCGAACCGCTTCCAGATGGCCTTGCAGGCACAGCGCTGCGGATGGTTGTGACCCGCACACTGCCGGACGAAACCGAGGCGAGCAGCTCGAACGTGCTCGGCCGGCGGCGCCGAGGGCTGTCGCCACACGGCGGACGGCGTCGCCCCGGCCCGATGCGAAACACCCGGACCTTCACCGAACCGTCCTGGGCCGCGCGCACCGTGAAGTTCAGGTCGGACTTGGCGGTCACGAACTCGGGCACCAGGCCCTCGGCCTGCAGCGCGTGGTACTCGGGCAGCTCCTCGTAGCTGGTCAGCGTTCCAGCACTCTCCTCGACCTGGACGTCCACTCGGAAGCTCGACCTGGACGTCCACTCGGAAGAAGGAAGTCCGGTTGCCGGTCCGAGGGGGCTGGAGCCGGTCCACGAGCAGATCGAACGGCAGCCCGCTGTGGGCGTAGTCAGCGACCAACGCGTCCCTGGTGCGGCGCAGCAGTTCACCCGAGGAACCGGGCGATGTCCGCCTCCTCGGCGGCGATGCCCGCGAGCACGTCGTCCGTCAAACCTTCGAAGGGGGTGAGGTCCACAGCCCTGCCCCGGTTCCGCGTACTCCAGGTCGCACAGGCCAGGCCGTCCACCGTGACCGCAGGGCCTTGGCAGACGGCTGCCGGAAGCTGTGCCACGGCAGATCAGCGGGCGTGAGGGCCCGGGTGTGAGGACCCGGTGGCCGAGCGCCGGGACCCGATGGGGAACCAGGAGGAAGCGTGATCGCCATGGTGACCGCCGGGCGGTCCAGCATCGTCCTGGAGCGAACGGGTGAGGAACGGGCGCTGCTGACCCGTCCGGAACTGTTGCGCGCCGATGGCATCCGGGTGACGGGCGACGCGCCGAGGCGCTCAGCCTCTCGCAGGAGTCGCCCCGATGCGGGGGCCCGCAGTACGGGCAACACAAGAAATCCCCGGTCCGCAATTGCGGACCGGGGATTTTCCCGAGTATATTGAGTCTTTCTGTGTGCCCACAGAAAGGCCCCACAAAGGGGGCTTCTAAGTAACACCATATCCGGCAGGGAGCCATTTTGTCAACTCGGGAAAGTGCCGAATTGCAGAAGGAGCAGGAATTCATCGGCCGGCTCTATGACCGTGTCGACGTGCTGCGCGGAGTCGCTGCACAGCACGTCGATGACGCGCTGACGCCGGTCGGGACCGGACTGCAGGCCCGTCTCGAACGCGACGTGCTCGTCGCCGAACGCTCGGGTCTGCTGGCCGCTCTGAATGCGGTGGACGGCTCGCTGTGTTTCGGCCGCATCGATCTCTCTGACGGCGACGCGCACCATATCGGGCGTATCGGAATCCGCGAGGACGACACCGCGCATACGCCCATTCTGATCGACTGGCGTGCGCCGGTCGCCCGCCCTTTCTATCTCGCCACCGGTCACATGCCGATGGGTCTGCGTCGGCGCAGACACATCACCACCAACGGCCGCGTCGTCACCGAGCTGCACGACGAGATCCTCGACGTCGAGGACCGCGAGCGCACCGGTTTCGAGGACCCGAGCGGCGATGCGGTGCTGCTCGCCGCCGTGAACTCCGCCCGCACCGGCCGCATGGGCGACATCGTGCGGACCATCCAGGCGGAGCAGGACCGCATCATCCGCGCCCCACACCGCGGTGTGCTCGTCGTCGAGGGCGGTCCCGGTACCGGCAAGACGGCGGTGGCGCTGCACCGGGCGGCCTACCTGCTGTACGAGCACCGTGAGCTGCTCGCCAAGCGCGCCATCCTGATCGTGGGCCCCAACCCGGCCTTCCTGAGCTACATCGGCGAGGTGCTGCCCGCGCTCGGCGAGACCGGTGTCCTGCTCGCCACGCAGGCCGAACTCTTCCCCGGGGTCCAGGCCGACGGCACCGACACACCCCGTGCCGCCGCCGTCAAGGGCGGTGAGCCGATGGCCGAGGCGCTCGCGCTCGCCGTGCGCGAGCGGCAGCGGCTGCCCGAGCCCGGCGCCCCACTGGTCATCCCGCACGACGACGGGGACCTCCTCCTCGACTGGGAAATCGCCTACGAGGCCCGCCAGGCGGCCCGCGACACCCGCCTGCCGCACAATCTCGCCCGTCCGCACTTCGCGTTCCGGATCATCGATGCCCTCACCGCGCAGCTGACGGAGCGCATCGGGGCCGACCCGTACGGCGGTCCCAATTTCCTCGGCCCCGACGACATCGCCCAGCTCGGCAAGGGCGTCGCCGTCAGCGAGGCGGTGCACTCGGCCGTCGACGAGCTGTGGCCCGCGCTCACCCCGGAGGGGTTTCTCACCGGCTACCTGGCCGACCCCGTGTACGTACCGGACGAGGACGCCGAAGCCATCCGGCGCGCACCCGACGGCGGAAAGTGGACCCCCGCCGACGTTCCGCTGCTCGACGAGGCGGCGGAACTCCTCGGGGTCGACGACAGCGCCGAGCGGGCCGCCGCCGAGGCCGAGCGTCAGGAGCGGATTGCGTACGCGCAGGGCGTTCTGGCGCTGTCGAGGGGCTCGGAGACATACGAGTTCGAGGACGAGGAGTCCGAGGTCCTGGCCGCCCACGACATCATCGACGCCGAGCGGATGGCGGAGCGGCAGGAGGAGGCCGATCACCGCAGCGCGGCCGAGCGGGCCGCCGCCGACCGCTCATGGGCGTTCGGGCACATCATCGTCGACGAGGCGCAGGAGTTGTCGCCGATGGCGTGGCGGCTGCTGATGCGCCGTGCGCCGACCCGCTCGCTGACTCTGGTCGGCGACCCCGCGCAGACCTCCGAGGAGGCAGGCGTCGGCTCGTGGGAGAAGATCCTGGAGCCGTATGTCGGTGACCGCTTCGAGCATGTCAGGCTCAAGGTCAACTACCGCACGCCCGCCGAGATCATGGAGCTGGCCGCCAGGGTCGTACGCGCCGACGACCCCTCCTTCGAGCCGCCCGGCTCGGTGCGGTCCACCGGCGAGGTGCCGTGGACGCGGGACGCCGGGGAGGACCTGGCAGGGGCGGTGGCGCAGGCGGTCTCGGAGCTGATGCCCAAGGAGGGACGCCTCGCGGTGATCGCGCCGCGGGCGCTCCACGAGGAGATCGCCGCTCCACTGGAAGGAGTCAGGGCCGGTGCCGAACCCGATCTGACCCGCACGGTGGTTCTGCTCGACCCCCGGCAGGCGAAGGGGCTCGAATTCGACCATGTGCTGGTCGTGGAGCCCGCCAGGTATGGGACAAGCGACCTGTACGTGGCTCTGACCCGCGCCACGCAGCGCCTGGGCATCGTCCACCGGGAGGAGCTGCCCGAGTCACTGCGCTGACGGCGCCCGGGCGCGGCACTCGAGCGGCACCGGCGATGGGTGCCGCCGCTCCGGGTCCCGCTCCCGGGCTCGTCACCGCGGGTGTCCGGGCCGGCCGGCGAGGGCCGGCCCGGACGTCATGATCGGACGAGGTCGAACCGGTCCGGGTTCATCACCTTGTGCCACGCTGCGACGTCGACGACATCGTGTCGACGGCCCCCAGGACGGTGCGGGGCCTGGAGATCCGCGGCATCGCCGTGGCGCTCCCCGACGTCGATCCCCCGGCCTCGTTCATGAGCCATGAGGTCATCCGGATCACGCCGACGTGGGTCTACGCCTGGGGACTCGACCCCGACGTGCAAGGCCGGCAGGTCCGTTCGAAGGCGGCGAAGGCGTCGGGGAACCACGGTTCCGTCACGCCTTCGCTCGGCGGCGCGCGCTCGATGTAGCCGCCAGGTGAGGAGCTGAAAGTGCCGGCGTCTCGGATTACTCCTCAACCCCGTTGTGTTCAGGTGGACGGAGGCCGCGTCGGGGATGTTCCACAGCAGTCGCTCGCGGTAGGAGTTGAGCGGGTCGGTGCTGTCGTCGATGCCGCCGCTGCAGGTGTTGATGGTGCGGTCGCCGCCCAGGATGTTGACCAGGATCGTGGCGCCGCCGGGGATGTTCTGGAAGACGATTCCCTGCTGGCCACCGCCCGGCGCGGTGAGGTCGAAGTCCACGTCGAAGACCTGGAGCGAGGACGTTCCGTCACCGCGGAACACGGTCTGCGTGCCCTGGTTGACCGCTGTGCCCGTGGCTTGCCGGGGTCGGCCGTCGACCCGCGCACAGCACAGGTCGGCCGTGGTCGGCTGGTCCCGCAGGCCCGTGCAGGGCTGGACGGCGTTGGGGGCGTGGACGAGCTGTCCGGTGACCGTGCCGGACTCGGTCCCCGCGTACCGTACGACGCCCTGCTCGCCGACCAGTCCGCCGGTGGTGTCGAGGCGCCGGCCGCTCGCGATCTTCACGTTCCTGCCGGTGGTCAGGAAGTCCGCCGCGTTCGGCGGCGGCACGCGCGAGCCCACGCCGACGATCCCGAGGTTGTACAGGCCGCCGACCGCCGCGTCCTTGTTCTGGTCGAAGTCGTCGAGCACGACGACTCGGCCCTCGGCCTCCGCCGCCCGGCCCCGACCAGGAAGTCGTTGCCGGCGAAGATGTTGATGGCGTTGTCGCGGCCGGCGATCGGCCCGTTGTTGATTCCGGGGAACGGGTTCGGGCAGGAGCCGAGGCCGCCCGGAAGCGGGGCCGTGCAGGCGGGAGCCGTTCCGAGGCCGAGGGTGAGGGCGGGCACGGTCGCCGCCGCTACGACCAGGGCCGTTCCGGTGGCGCCGACACGGACACGCGGCGCGCCGAGGTGCTGGGAGATACGTCTCATGAGGGAACTGGCCGATGGCCCCCGCGTACAAACCGTCTGCATGAAACGTACCGGTGATCGGATCTCCCGACCTGTCTCATGCGAACGGAGTACGCCGGTGGGTCTGCGGCGCGATCGGACGCGTGCCGGGTCAGTGTGTGACGTCGAATGCGGCGGCGCGGGACACGAACGTCGTGTCCCCGTCCTTGGCCGTCGCCAGCGCCGAAACGTACCAGGTCCCCTCAGCCAGCTCGGCGGCCTCCTCCTTCGTGGCCCGCAGCGTGTAGGTGCAGTGGGACATCTCGGCCGTGGTGCTCCGGCACGTGGCGCTTTCCACGGACCGAAGCTCCGCCTCAGTCGGATCGAGTTTCGAACTCGCGGGCCATGCAAGGACCTTGAGGCTCCGGATGCCCGAGTCGTCACTCGCGTCCGCGGTGAAAGTGAGTGCGCCTGCGCTGCCGTTGGACGGAGCGGCGTAGCGGGCCGAGCCGTTCTCCAAGGTCGGCTCCGTGGCAGCCGAGGCCATGGCGAGGCCGCCGGCGGAAATTCCGCCGAGGACGACAACGCCGATGAGCGACGACACGAGAATGCGCTTGGACATGAGAAATCCTCCTGAATTCGTCAGGGAGCAGATGTTGTGCACCTGCGGAAAGGAAATGCCCTTCGGGCGGACGGCCGGAAAGCGATGCGCGGAAAAGCTTGGAAGAACCGGTGGTCGATCGCTTTCTCGATGTGATCGACTCTATGGCCCGGAGCAGTGCGCTGCCCTCGCGCTACGGGATGATTACCGCGTCGAACCGGAGGTAGAGAACGCTTCCGGCCCGTCCATCGTCCGAGGTGCACACCGCAACTCCGCACCGCTGTTCCGTCACTCCGCGCGGGCGGGACGGGCGTCCGGCCGTGCACCGCCGTGACCGGTTCCGGCCGATCCTTTCCACGCCTTCCGAACCATGCTCTCGTCGATGCCGTCGCCCGCGTCTTCCTCGCGGTCTGTGCCGTCCTGTTCGTGTGGGCGCTCGTGGTGCGCGCCGACGACAGCTCGGACGAGTCCGTGGCGGGTGTCATCCCGCTGCTCGCCACCGCCGCGGCGAGCCTTGTGCTGTTCGTGTTGCCATACCAGAACGCGATGTTCGTCGCCGCCGTCGTTCTCGGGGCGATGGCCCGGTCATCGGCTGGTGCGCCCGCGCAGCGCCGCGGCGACGGCCCGGGCCCGGCGCCGCAAGTCCCGGCCGCCAGGCCGCCAGGCCGCCAGGCCGCAGCTGGGACCGGCGCCAGTGTCTGCGTGCGCTTCTGCTTCTGCTTCTGCTTCTGCTTCTGCAGGGATTGGGCCGCCGGGAGGGCAAGGCATGGCCGGGAGCGCAGGGCATACGCCGGAATTCCGAGCCGGCTGCGTGCGGCTACTGCTCACCGGCCGCGGCGGCGAGCTCCTTGAGCAGTACGGCGACGGCGGTCTCGGTCATCCGGTACCCGTCGGCCGTCTCGACGATGTCGCCGGCAGTGACACGGGAGGTCCACCACTCTTCCAGGAAGCCGGGGGCGTATCCGCCGGTGCGGAAGCCGAACGGGTCGGACACCAGACAGAAGGCGATCATGAGCTCGTAGTCCGGCTGTGTGTAGGAGCGCTCCTGCGAATGCGGCGTCCTGACGTACCGTTCGAAGGAATCGACCTGGTTGTCACTCGTGAACAGCCAGAACAGGTAGTCGTACATCAGCATCGAGCGCGCGTCGGCCTGCAGGGCAAAGAACCCCTTCTCCCGCACGACAGCCTCAGCGAGCCCCCTCATCAACCCGTCCGCGTCGGGCAGGAGGTCCGCGACTTCGCGGAAAGCCCCTAGTAGGGCTTTGTTAGGTCCTGTGGTGGGGTTCGGGGGTTGGTGCGGGTTGGCCGCATATCGAGCAGGCGCCGGTCCAGGTGGCCAGGAGGGCCTGGAGTTCGCGGAGGACCGCGTAGAGGGT
>NZ_JBIURV010000014.1:202722-207956 GCF_044741025.1 Streptomyces sp. NPDC088246 | reverse complement strand
CACAAAGCGATGCTGAGCGCCCGGAAGAAGTGGGGCGACGCCTGGAACGAGACCGGCAAGGTCTTCACCCGCGAGGACGGCTCCTGGCTGCACCCGGAGACGGTTTCCGAGACGTTCCGCCGCATCCTCGCCACCACCGACCTGCCGCCGATCACCCTGCGTGACCTGCGTCACGTCGCGGCCACTCTCACCCACGGCGGGGGTGGTGATCTCCACACGATCAAGGAGACACTGCGCCACTCCACGATCACGCTCACGTCGGACACGTACACGAGCCTGCTGCCCGAGGTCGACAAAGCCGCGGCAGAAGCCGCCGCCGCGCTGGTGCCACGTGCCCGTAAGGCCCCCTCCGTAGCCCCTGCTGTCGGACCGTCCGCTCACGCATCGCTCACGCAAGAGGCCGGGAACGACGAAGCGCCCCGACCGGACGAAGCCGATCGAGGCGCTAAGTAGCAGGTCAGATAGGGTTTCCCCTCCCTGCTTCGCGTAGGCCGTGTGGGACTCGAACCCACAACCAACGGATTAAAAGTCCGCTGCTCTGCCAATTGAGCTAACGGCCCCCGGCGAATCACCCCTGAGCATAGCCCGCCGGGGCCCGGACGCCGATCGGGTATCGGTTACCGGGCCCCGTCGCGACGGGATCAGGTGGCATCAGAGGGGCTTCACCGGGGTGTCGGCGGAGCTTCCGCGAGGTTCGTCGGGGACGGTGGTGCGTTTGTGATTCGGGTTGAGGAACCAGTGCCGGGCGGAGGCCAGCCACCACGTTGCGGCGAAGCCGAGGACCACCAGGACCGCGATGGGTGCGTAGTTGAACGTCTCCCAGGTGACCGGCGAGACCTGCGGCAGCATGAAGAGCACCGTGATGATCACGACCCAGGCCACCGCGACGACGCCGATCGGGCGGGACCAGCGGCCCAGGTGCCAGGGGCCCGGGGTGAAGTCGTCGCCCCGGAGCAGGCGGAGCAGGGTGGGGATGACGTAGGCGATGTACAGGCCGATCACGGCGATCGAGGTCACCGCCGCGTACGCCGTGACGTTGATCAGGTACGGGAGGCCCAGGGCCAGGGCGCCGAGGGCGGCGAGCCAGACCGCGGCGACGGGGGTGCGGGTGCGGGGGCTGACCGTGTGCCAGACGCGGGAGAAGGGCAGGGCCCCGTCCCGGGAGAAGGCATAGATCATGCGGCTGTTGGCGGTCACGGACGCCATCCCGCAGAAGAGCTGCGCGCCGATCACGACCAGCAGCAGGAGCTTGCCGGTGGTGGCGCCGAGGGCGTCCAGGAGGATCTGGGCGGGCGGGGCGCCGGTCGGGGAGTTCAGCGCTCCGTCGTACGACTGGATGGCGAACGTGAAGCCGAGGAGGAGGACGAAACCCGCGATCCATGAGGTCCAGATCGACTGGACGATGCCGCGCGGGCCCGCCGTCGCCGCGTCGTGCGTCTCCTCCGTCATATGGGCGGAGGCGTCGTAGCCGGTGAAGGTGTACTGGGCCATCAGCAGGCCGATCATCACGACGTAGAAGCCGCTGCCCCAGCCGGTGTTGTTCACGAACTCGGTGAAGACGAAGGACACCGACTGATGCTTGTCCGGCACGAAGGTCAGAGCGCCGACGATGACGGCGACCCCGAGGACGTGCCACCACACGCTCACGCTGTTCAGGATCGCGACGATCCGTACACCGAAGGTGTTGAGCAGACCGTGCAGCAGCAGGATCGCGGCGAAGAGCAGGATCGTACGGGTGGGAGTGACCTCGAAGTCGAACTGGAGGTTCAGATACGCGCCCAGGAAGGACGCCGCCCCGAAGTCGATCCCGGCCGTGACAGCGACCTGGCCGAGGACGTTGAACCAGCCCGTGAACCAGGCCCAGGCCGCCGCCGAGCGCGGCGGGGCCAGCCGGTGGGCCCAGAAGTAGAGGCCTGCGGAGGTCGGGTACGCCGAACAGATCTCGGCCATCGCCAGGCCGACGAACAGCGTCATCAGGCCGACGCCGACCCACCCCCAGGTGATGACGGCGGGACCGCCGGTGTTCATGCCGAACAGATACAGCGTCAGGCAGCCGGAGAGCACCGAGATGATCGTGAACGAGACGGCGTAGTTGGAGAATGCCGACATACGCCGGGCCAGCGTCTGCGTGTACCCGAGCTGCGCAAGACGCTCCTCGTCGGAAACGCCCGGTGGTGGCCTGTCCTCGCCGGTGTCTGTTGTCATGTCCCCAGCGATGCCCTCGCCTCAAGGCACACATGCGGTCGCCATGGTTACGACTGGGAAAACATGCCGCGCAACACGCCACACAGCAACGGGAAGGGCGCGGCCATCGGGCCGCGCCCTTCCCGAACCTCAGCTCATCGCTCAGCTCGCGTCACCGAAACACTGGTCCTCGTCCGCGACGGGGGGCGCGCCGGGTGCCGGTACGGTACAGAGTGTGCCGCTCGGCAGCGTGCGGCCGAGCAGAGTGGCGCAGGACGCCGCCACGGTGGTGAGTGCCTGGCCGGTCCCCGGTCGTATCCGCTTCCTCATACGCATCAGAAGATCCCCTTGTAGACCTGCCACCCCGTGGCAATCCTCGTACGCGAGCCGAACGACCCCTTGCCGTTGCCGTTGTTGCGGTAGAGATTGCCGGAGCTGTCCCGCTCGACGAGGTCGGCCTTCCCGTCACCGGTGATGTCTCCCACCCCGACGACGGTGTTGTACGAGGCGCCCCACGCGGAGAAGACCTTCACCCGTTCCTTCAGCTTCCCGGTGGCGGTGCCGTCGTAGCGGTAGAGCGTGCCGTCCTTGTGACGGGCCAGCACATCGCCGTACCCGTCGCCGTTGAGGTCTCCGGCGCCCACGATCTTCGTGTAGACGGTCCAGGACGAACGGATCTTCACGCCGGCTTTCAGCTTGCCGCGGCCGTCGTCGGCGAAGAGGTAGATGTCGCTGGTCGACGCCTTGCGCGCGAGCAGATCGGTGCGTCCGTCACCGGTCAGATCGCCGGGCGCGGTCAGGACGTTGTACGCGTTCCAGCCCGTGCCCAGCGAGGTGTGACTGCTGTTCGGCGTGTATGGATCGCCGCACTTTCCGGCGTACCGGCGCAGCTCCCCGTTCGGCATCCGTACGAGCATCTCGGAGCATCGGTCGCTGCCCATGTCCCCGAACGGGACGGCCACCGCGCCCTTGGGCCAGCCGGAGCCGGAGCGCTTCCAGTCGAACTTGCCCTTGCCTTCGGTGTAGTGGAGGGTCAGGGCACCTGCGGAGTTGAGCGTGACCAGCTCGCCGAAGTCGTAGCCGCCCTGGTCGTGGTGGCCCGGGAGACCGCCGCCGACCGAGATCTTTCCACCGGTGGTGTACGTGCCGTCGCCCTCTGCGGCCCTGGCGGTCAGCGTCCAGGTGTGGACCCCGTTGGTCGGGTAGCCGCCCTTGTCCGTCCGGCCGTCCCAGTTGACCTCGGCCTCGGCGCCGGGCCCGCCGGAGAAGGTACGGACCGTGCGCCCGCGGATGTCCTTCGCCACGAACTTCCAGGTCACGGGCTTGCTGAACTGCCAGGTGCTGTCCCAGGCCGGGGAGTGGCCGTTGTCCACGCCCTTGATGTCGATGGAGCCGTCGCCGAGATCCGACTCGATGGCCGCCAACGGCTGCGAGGGCACCTCGCTCCGCACGACGCGGATCGCCTTGTCCGGCCCGACGTACGCGATGTCGCCGCCGAACTTGTCCACGGCCCAGGTCAGCCTCCGCTGGTCGACGGTGCTGCCCGCGGGCAGATCCGCGATCTCCCGGGGCACCGCGGACTTCCCGGTATGGAAGTCGGTGAGTACCAGCTTCCCGGCGGACCGGTCGTGCCGCACGAGATAGCCGTCGCCCACGAGCACGGCACCGGACGGCACGGTGAAGCTCTTCCTCGCCGTACGGTCGTACACACCGGCCGCGCCGCCCGTACCGCAGTTCCAGTAGATCCAGCGGCCGACGGTCTGGAGTTCCTTGATCACACAGGGCGCACCGGTGGCGGCCGTCTCGACGACCTTCTTCTGTTCGAGGTCGGTCGCGGTGACGGCTCCGGTGGTGGAACTCGCCGTCCACAGAACAGAACCCCATACCGAGGCGGCGGTGATGGACCGGGTCATCCGCACATTCGTCGTGCGGTACTCGGAGACGTCGTCGATGTACTGCTTGCCGGTCGACTCCGCGTTGTAGACGAAGTAGCGTCCGGTGGCGTCGACGAACCGACCACCCGTCACACCTGGCTCGTCGGACGAGTGGTAGCTGTTCGCCGTCAGCCAGATCTGGGCGTGCTCCAGACCGTTGTCGACGCCGAAGCGGCCCAGATGACCGTTTCCGGTGGCGCGCAGCGGTACGCAGGAACCGGCGTCGCAGGGAACGCGCTTGGTGTGGTCGCCGGTCGCGTAGGTGCCCACGAACCCCATCGAGATCCGGTCGCCGGCCATGGTCCCGTCCGGGGCGATCCGGCGCGCGTAGGCGTACTGCTGGCCGTTCGCCGCGACTTCCACCGTGTTCAGCGTTCCGCCGGCGAAGTCGATGCCCCAGACCCCGTCCGTCTGCACGGGAGTCGGCGTGTCCGCAGCACTGGCGCTCGGCATCGTACCGAGACCGGCCGCGACCGCGGCGAGAGCAGCCAGGGCGGCGCGACGGCGCCCGACGGAACGGCTGCGTGAAGAAACAAGGCGAGCCAAAAGGGTCAGTCCTCCCCGAAATGCCCAAAAGGCATGAAGGGCACAGGTGATCAACGGCAGCCTGCCGCAAAGGAATCACGCAAAGCCCCGGCCGCACCCTGTGCAAGTCGCCGGATGCTAGCAGCCGTTACTCATGTGAGGGAAGTGAAAAGAAAAGCGGGCCCACTCGTAAAGAGCGGGCCCGCTTTCCTGAGAACCTCAGCAGACCTTCAGCAGGTCGGCTTCACGGCTTTCAGCCGTTGCGCTTCCAGCGCGGCTTGTCGTCGCGGCGACCGAAGGAACCGGTGTTGGTGCCGGTGCCACGGTGGTCGTCACGGCGGCCGGTCGGACGGTCGCTGCCACCGGAGCGGAAGCCACCGGCGGGACGGTCGTCACGACGGTCGCGGTTGAACGGACGGTCGCTGCCACCGGAGCGGAAGCCACCCGAGGGGCGGTCGTCACGACGGTCGCGGTTGAACGACGGGCGGTCGTTGTCGCGGCGGTCGAAGGAACGGCCACCACGGTCGTCACGACGGTCGTTGGAGCGGAAGCCGCCCGACGGACGGTCGTCACGACGGTCGCGGTTGAACG